>JAEUTF010000202.1 GCA_016788185.1 Bacteroidia bacterium
CGGATCAATCATGTGGTGATAGTGCCAAACGTTCGGATATTTTCCTCCGAGTCGCTGCAAATCGGGTCCTGTTCTCTTTGAACCCCATTGGAAGGGATGGTCATACACATATTCACCGGCCTTGGAATATTCGCCGTAGCGCTCTGTTTCCGAGCGGAAGGGTCGAACCATCTGTGAGTGACAGGTATAACAGCCTTCTCTCACGTAAATGTCGCGGCCCTGTAATTCGAGTGGAGTATAGGGCTTGACACTGGCAATGGTAGGCACATTGGATTGCACCAGAAAGGTGGGAACGAATTCAACGATGCCGCCTATTAGTATTACAATGGTACTGAACAATAACATTTGCATCGGGCGACGCTCAATCCAGCGATGCCAATGGCCACCGTGCTCCGTTTCATTGGGATTGAGAGCAGGCGCTTCTGCCGCTTCCTCTTCATTCAAGGTGCCGGCTTTCATCGTTTTCATCAGATTATACACCATGCTGAGGGCACCCACCAGGAAGAGGAAGCCACCCAGAGCACGCAATTTATACATTGGTAAAAGCTGAGTGACCGTTTCAAGGAAATTCGGGTAACGCAGCACACCATCGGCAGTGAACTCTTTCCACATCAGGCTCTGAGTGAAACCGGCCCAATACATCGGTACGGCATAAAACAAAATTCCGAGTGTGGCTATCCAGAAATGGAAAGAGGCAAGTTTTTTAGAGTACAACTCGGTTTTATAGAGACGGGGAATCAGCCAGTATAAAATACCAAAGGTCAGCATGCCGTTCCATCCCAGTCCGCCCACGTGTACGTGGGCAATGGTCCAGTCGGTAAAGTGGCTGATTGCGTTTACATTTTTCAGCGAAAGCATCGGTCCTTCAAAAGTGGCCATGCCGTAGGCCGTAATGGCCACCACCATGAATTTAAGCACCACATCTTCGCGAACACGATCCCATGCCCCGCGCAGCGTCAGGAGTCCATTGATCATACCGCCCCAGGATGGAGCAAGCAGCATGATGGAAAAAACGGTACCCAGTGATTGCGCCCAATCCGGAAGGGCGGAATACAAAAGATGATGCGGTCCCGCCCAGATGTAAAGAAAGATCAACGCCCAGAAGTGGATGATCGACAGTCGGTACGAATATACGGGTCGATTGGCGGCTTTCGGCACAAAATAATACATCAGTCCGAGGTAGGGAGTGGTCAGGAAAAAGGCCACGGCATTGTGTCCGTACCACCATTGCACCAATGCATCCTGAACACCGGCATAGGCGGAATAACTTTTAAGAATGCTCACCGGAATTTCAATGGAGTTTACGATGTGCAGTACGGCAACCGTAACCACGGTGGCAATGTAAAACCAGATTGCTACGTATAAGTGGCGCTCACGTCTTTTGATGATGGTGCCAAACATGTTGACGGCAAAAACGATCCAGACCAGAGCGATGAGGATGTCGATGGGCCACTCCAGTTCCGCATACTCCTTGCCGGTCGTGTGGCCGGTCAGCAGGGTGGCCGCTGCCAGTACAATAATGGTTTGCCAGCCCCAGAAATGCAACTTGCTCAGCAGGTCGCTGAACATCCTGGCTTTGCAGAGGCGTTGTAAGGAATAATACAGACCCATAAAAATACCATTGCCCACAAAAGCAAAGATGATGGCGTTGGTGTGCACGGGCCTTACCCGGCCAAAACTGAAGTACTCGCCCAGGTTCAGGCCCGGGAACGGAATCTGAAGGGCTATGATCAGGCCGAGAAGCATGCCCACGATGCCCCAAACCACGGTGGCTAAGGCAAAGTTTCTTACGATGCGGTTATCATAGCTGAATTTTTCAATCGTCATACAGCGTCAGGATTTTTAGATTTATATTGTTCAGGTTGATTGCTTACTTCTTGATGGTTGAGTTCGTTTTCAAACAAGACACGCACAGCCGGTGACACATCATCGTCATATTGCCCGGTTTTTACCGACCATAGAAAACCAAGGAGGAATCCGCCGGCTATCAGCAGGCTAAATGCTATGAGAAGAAGGATGACACTCATGGAAGGCAAAACTAAATTTGACAATCATATGACAGGGTGATCTCGCTTAATTAAAATACTGACTTTTATCATCAATTTCATTTTTTGAATCCCAGACGGTACGCCTTCAAACTGCTGGCCAGTACGGTATAGATGACCAGGCTGCTGGTACTGATCGGCATGAGGATGGCTGCAATCACAGGGGACAGGGTGCCCTGCACCGCAAACCACAAGCCGCCGGCGTTGTAGAGCAGGGAGATGATGAAACTGATGACGATGATGCGGTGTCCCGATTTGGCAAAGCGAATCAGGCGATGAATGCTCCCGAAATTTTTTGACAGCAGGATTCCATCACAGCCCGGTGTAAAATTGTTGATGTTCTCGGCCAGCGCAAGGCCCACGTGGCTGTGCATCAGCGCTCCGGCATCATTCAGTCCATCGCCCACCATCATGGCCTTTCTCCCCTCGTCCTGAATGCGATTCACTTCCTTCAATTTGTCAAGGGGCTGCATGTCGAATTTCAGTCCTTCCTTCTGACCGGTGAGTGATTCGAGGTAGGGACGTTCGTGTTCGTGATCGCCGCTGATAACGGCCACCCGGTACCCGTCGTTTTTAAGATCCTGAATCAATGGAGCGGCTTCGCTCCTGTATAGATTTCTGAATTGAAAATAGCCCAGAATTTCGCCGTTCACCTGAACCCCGACTTCGGATAGCCGGTATACGTCTTGATCCGGAATTTCATCCTGCAGAAATTTTCGGCTTCCCAGCCTGATAAAATAGGGGGTATGGTTCCCTTCTATTCCCATTCCGCTGATTTCCTTCACGTCGTATACAGAAGACCTGCTTGCCCCATCGGCCTGGAGGTGCCTGGCGAGCATCCTGCTGAGCGGGTGTGAGGAGGATTGGGCCAGACTGGCGATGGCTTGTGACAGGTCCTCGTTTAACCTGCTTCCGGTGTAGTGTACCTCAGCCTGTTCGGCGTGGGTAAGCGTCCCCGTCTTGTCAAAAAGCACAGTGTCCACATCGGCGAGCTTTTCAAGCACATGGGCGTTCTTCAGGTAAATGCCCTTTTTTCCGAGAATGCGGAGCATATTGCCAAAAGTAAAGGGTGCCGAGAGCGCCAATGCACAGGCACAGGCAATGACCAGCACCGAAGTGAAAGCCCGCATGGCTCTGGAGACATCCTGCGGATACCAGTAGAGCAAAGCCAGTGTTGCAATGAGCAGGGTGACTACGACAAACCAACGGCTGATGTGGTTAACCATGGTCTGAAATCCGCTCTTTATTTCCGTTTTGCCGGATGATTGATTCCACAGTTGGGTAATGTAACTGTGAGATACTACTTTCTGAACCACCACCTCGGCCGGCGATCCCTGAAGGCGGCCACCGGCGTATATACGGTCGCCTTTTTCACAGTATACCGGTCGTGATTCCCCGCTCACAAAGCTGTAATCGATCTCGGCCTGGTCACTGATCAGAATCACGTCAGCCGGGATGATCTCCTGGTTCCGGATGAATAATCGGTCGTTGATCCGGAGATCCTGAACCGCAACGGGCTCTTCTTTTTGCCCGGTTAAACGGCTGACGGCAATCGGGAAATACGATTTATAGTCACGGTCAAAAGAAAGCCAGTCGTAGGTTTTGCTCTGGAAATTTCGCCCGATGAGCATGAAAAAAACCAGGCCCGTCATGCTGTCGAAGTAACCCGGTCCCGAATCCGTGGTGATTTCATAAATGCTGCGAAGAAACATCGCCACAATCCCCACCGCAATCGGAAAGTCAATGTTGACCACCCTTTGTCTGAAACTCAGCAGTGCGTTTCCCAGGAATTCACTGGCACTGTAAAAGAACACCGGGAGGGAAAGAAACAGGTTCAGGTAGGAAAAGGCCTTGTGAAAGTCGTTCCCGTGGTATACGCCGCCGGCAAAATATTCCGGAAAACTCAGGAGCATGATGTTGCCAAAAGCAAAACCGGCCACACCGATTTTGTAGATGCGGCTTCGGTTTTGAGTTTTTTTGGTTTTTTGCTCCAGTTCATTCAGATTGAGTTCGGGAGCATAACCGATTTCATGGAGTTTCTCCACCACCTTCCTCAAACTGGTCCTTGACGGATCATAGACCAGCTGAATTTCCTTTTGTATGAAATGGGTCTGGGAACGGAGTATACCGCCATCAAGGCGATTCAGGTGTTCGAGCAGCCAGATGCAGCTGCTGCAATGCATGGAGGGAATGTGAAAACGGAGGTGCACACTGTCTGCATCCCTGAAACGAATCAGCCGGTTGGCGATCTCCTGATTGTCAAGAAAGGCATAACGTTCTCCTAAAACAGGGTTTTGCTGGGTTTGCCCCGGACTATCCTGTAACTGGTAATAATTGCACAGATTATTTTCTGAAAGTACTTCGTAAACCAGTTTGCAGCCCGGGCAGCAAAAATTTTTCTGATCGAATGAAACGGCCTCTTCTTTGCAATTTTCACCGCAATGATAACATTGGGTTTGTGTCTGGAGGATTGCTTTCGACATATTTAATTGCTGAATGGCAAGATTACGAGCCGGAAGATATCTGAATTATGACATGGGTCATCAGAACCCTTGATGCTTGTCAAAATGGAGTCAATCAGTCGCCTGTTTGATGCAAGTCATAGTTATGGAACCCGATTGCGTTCATTTTTGCTGCATGCGTGTGAAACCTACTGTTCTGATAACTCTCGGTCATCTTTATGGGTACCCTGCTTAGTGCCTTGTTCCGTAAAGGTACAAGGCGACCTCCATCGAACTTATTCATTCAAATCTATCAAAAAATCGAATAGTGCCTGGCAGTTTGAGAGACACATAAACAGAAAAACACCTGCTGATGGAGACAGATCCGATCATGAATCATCCCCTGATATCCCCAATGGGCTGTACAATGAGGGAAAAAAGTGAAAAACTGATTCGGCAGACTGAAATGGGGAGAAGATGAAATTAAATTGCTGATAAACAGGGTGCTGCACGTGAAAGGATAGAAAAGAAGGATGAGGAGATCTTACCCGGGCATATGAAAAATTTGCCATTTGGAATCGCAACTGATATTTATCATTTGGAACCTAAAAACCAAGAAGCACTTTTGCAGGTTATAACCTGAAAGACGAATAACAACCAACGTAATTATGTACGGTCGATTTAACCAGAACACAAAGATGAAACTCGAAATAAGGGATGACAGGAGATTATTTGAAATTCAGGAAGATTTCAATGTTCTATTTCCATTTTTAAAAATTGAATTTTTTAAGGCTCCGCACAGAATAGGGGAGGGGTCTGCTAAAATTCTGATTTATGAAAATAGCCGCTATGTTCGCGATTGCCGGGTAAAGCACCAGGATGGCGATTTAGTGATTTCTGAAAAAATGACCGTGAACGAGTTGGAAGAATCATTCCTGCGTGAATTCGGATTATCGGCCCAGGTATTCAGGAAATCCGGAAACGTCTGGCTGGAAACCTCAGCCACCGATAACTGGACACTCCGGCAGCAAAACAGTGAAGGTGCGGAATTATCGACCCAGATCCGTGACAAGCGTGAAAATGCGGATGATACCGACATGTATTGACCGGAAGCGTATACAGAAGTAAAAAAAGCGGAGCACCCGAAAGAGGCTCCGCTTTTTCATTCACGTTCGTAGGATTAACCTTTCAGGCTCCTGAGTTTCTTTTCATCGAGTAATCGGATCTTACCGTCTTTTATCTCGATCAGCTTTTCTTCTTTAAAGTCGCTCAGCGTTCGTATCAGCGATTCGGTGGCGGTTCCGACGATGTTGGCAAGGTCATCGCGGGCAATGGCCATTGAAAACTGTTCTCCCTCTTTATGCTGGTATTTTTCCTGTAAGAGTAAAAGGGCTTCCGCCGTTCTTTTCCGGACGGAACTGTAGGCCAGGTCGAGCAGGCGCTCCTGTTTGTCAATGACCCCCTTGGTCAGAATTTTAATGAAGTTGCGTGTCACGGATACATTGCCGAAAACCATGTTCTGAAACTCTTCTTTGGGAATGAACGTGATTTCGGAATCCTCGAGCGCTTCCGCCGATTCGTTGTAAGGATTCTCCTCCAGCAAAGCTGTATATCCAAAAAAATCACCCTCTTTCAGAAGGTCGGTGATCAGTTCTTTTCCGTATTCGTGCGTTTTGAAAATCTTGATTTTGCCTTTGTTGATATAATACAATCCATTGGGGTAATTTCCTTCCAGGTAAACCGATTCCTTTTTGCGGTAGTGATTCACTTTCTTTCCTTCGAGGAATCTTTTGAGGGCATTCACCCCGGCTACATCACTGATGAAATTACCAAGGCCGTCAATGTCCTTTTCATATTCCTTTTTAAGGATATCAGCCTTCCGGATACGGCTCTCCACCGCATTCAGCAATTCACTTTTATCAAAGGGCTTGGTGATGTAGTCGTCGGCTCCCATGTCCATGCCGCGTCGCATGTCGCTCCTTTCGGCTTTGGCTGTCAGAAAAATAAAGGGGACGGAGGCCAGTTGCGGGTCCTTGCCCAGCAAGTGCAACACGCCGTATCCGTCGAGGCCCGGCATCATGATGTCACAAATAATCAGATCAGGCTGCTCTTTCTTGGCCATTTCCACCCCTTCCTTTCCGTCAGGCGCCGTAACGACTTTGAAATTGGCTAACTCAAGAATTTCAGCGGTATTTTCCCTGACATCTTCGTTGTCTTCTATCAGTAGGATTTTCTTATTCATGTTGATGGTTTTGCTTGGTTGGGGAAAGTGATTTTTATGGTGGTACCCTTGTCGATTTCACTGTGGAGCATGATATGTCCCTTCATCAGGTCTACATAATTTCCGACAATGTGTAAGCCCAGTCCGGTGCCCTGAATATTGAAGGCATTCTTCCCACGGTAGAAGCGTTCAAACAAATGCTTCTGGTCCTCATCACTGATTCCGATACCCTGGTCTTCCACTTCCAGGCTGATCGTGAAAGCATCAACCCTGGTTCTTACCTGAATGGTTTTATGTTCAGCGGTGAATTTAATGGCATTGCTGATCAGGTTGATCAGGATGTTTTTCAAAAGCTTGCTGTCGAGGTAAATGCTGTTGTTTCCCTTGTGTTCATAGGCAATTACCTGACCGGCCTTTGCCGTTAAATGAAAATCGCTTACCACTTCATTGGCCAATGCCGGCAATTCAAACGTTCGGTATTCGGCATGTACCTTTCCTTCCTCCAGTTTGCTGATGGAGAGGAAGTCGCTTAAAATGTCATTCAGGTTGTTGACGGCTGACTTTATCCGGTTGATGTGTTTGATTCTCTTTTCATTGCTTGAACTGTCAACATACTCCGAGATCAGACTGGCGGAGGAAAGAATCGTAGTCAGAGGCGTTCTGAATTCATGGGAGGCCATTGAAATGAATCTTGATTTTAAATCATTCAGATCTTTGGCCTTTTCGAGTGCCAGGCTGAGTTCGTTCCTTGATCGTTCGAGTTCCCGAATGGCTTCCTGCAATACCTTGGTACGGGCAGATACCTTCTTTTCAAGCTCCTCGTTGGTGGCAATCAGGGCGGCCGCTACCCGCTCAAGTTCCTTTTGCTTGTCCTGTACCGCCAGTTCAATTTGTTTCCGGAAGGTGATGTCTATGATAAAAGCTATGATGAGCCTTTCCTTCTTTACTTCAATCGGACTGAGGCTGATTTCAACCGGCATAAGATCGCCGGTTTTTTTACGGGCATACAAATCCAGTCCAACCCCCATGGGCCTGGAATGTGCGTGCTGATGATAGTTTTCGCGGTAGTGGTGGTGCTTGCCCCGGATACTGTCCGGAATCAGGTCTTCGATAACAAGTTGCTGCAATTCTTCGCTGGTGTAACCCAGCATACCGGCGGCAGCATGATTGGCCAGCCGGATACTACCTTTTGTATCAGCAACGATGATCCCCTCAGTGGCATGATTAAATAAGGTATCAATTAATTCAAACTTGTCAATACTGTCCATAACAGATGCGGTACGCTTCCCCCGTAATAAAAATAGTTAAATCCATGCGATCACAAAATTCCACACCGGAAACCTGTCTGAAACAGGCCTGCTCAGGCATCGTGTGACTTACGCAGGGTGTTGATACCTAGTAAACTATAAAGGGGGCAAATGCCGATGATTCCGGTTACGAAAGGGATCAGGCCAAGCAGGGCCCAGGCACTGTTTTGGTAGACAAAGAACATCGCAATGGCGACGCCCAGAAACATTCTGAGTACACGGTCGTTCATTCCCATATTGGTTTTCATAGCTGATTTGTTTTGAATGATCATTCAAAAATAGAGGCATGAAAAATCAGCTTGCATAACGGCGCTCAGGTCATTTCATGATTTATGTCAGCAATTTCTACTCCAGATTAAAGGTTTCTCCTTGCTGAGGTATGGCGATATCGCTGAATCCCATTCCATGCAGATGCGTTTTAAAGGTAAGTTGAGCTTCCGGTTCCCCGTGTACAAGGAACATCCGTCTGACCAATGCGGGATTCTGACAACTGAGGTATTGCATCATTTCTTTGTAATCGGCATGGGCGCTGTATGAATCCAGTACGGCAATGCGGGCCTTAACGGGGTATGGTTTTCCGAAAATTTTAACCTCCGTGGCCCCTTCAATCAGTTTTCCCCCGAGTGAACCGGGCGGAACATAGCCCACAATGAGTATCGTGTTGATGGCATCATTGATGTTGTTTTTTATATGATGCTTGATACGGCCGGCTTCCATCATCCCGGAAGCCGATATGATGATGCAGGCATCCTTGATTTCATTCAGAGCTTTGGAGGATTCCACATCCTGAATGTAATGCAGGTTGTCAAAGCCAAAGGGGTCATCGTCTGTTTTCATGTATTCCACAATATCCGGATTAAAGGACTCTTTGTGCTTTTTCATGATGGTCGTGGCGCTGATGGCCAGCGGTGAATCCACGTATACCGGTATTCTGGGCAACAAGCCCTTGTTGTGAAGACGATTCAGGGAGTATACGATTTCCTGGGTCCGGCCAAGACTGAAGGCCGGGATAATCAGTTTGCCGTTCAGGTCAACGCAGGTTTCCTTCACGATCTTCATGAGATGGGCTTCTGCATCTTCAAAAGTTTCATGGAGACGGTCGCCATAGGTGGATTCCATCAGGATATAATCTGCTTGTGGAAAAGGCTGAGGGGCCCGGATAATGATGTCATTGTAACGGCCGGTGTCACCCGAAAAGAAGACTTTTGTTTTTCCTTCCGGCTCATCAAATTCGAGGTTCACGGCGGCGCTGCCCAGTATATGGCCGGCATCGGTGAACCTGAACCGGATGTGTGAATCAATTTCCACCAGTTCATCCAGCGAAACGGGCACAAACTGTTTGAGCGCTTCTGTTACGTCTTCGGTGCTGTACAAGGGGTCCAGAGGACGTTGCCCGTTTTTCGCCCTCTTTTTATTCAGGTAGACCACATCGTTCTCCTGGATGTGCGCGCTGTCAGCCAGCATCACGGTACAAAGATCGAGGGTGGCGGCGGTGCAGTAAATGGGTCCTTTATAGCCTTGTTTCACCAACTGGGGAATGTTTCCTGAATGATCAATATGGGCATGTGACAAAATCATGTAATCCACGGCAGCAGGATCAAATCCGAAGTGACGGTTGATGTTTTCATTATCGCCGCCCCTGTTCTGGTAAAGCCCGCAGTCAAGTAACAAGCGTTTGTTTCTGCCGGTGGTGATGAGGTGCTTACTGCCGGTAACGGTTTGAGCAGCTCCGTGAAAGGTGATTTGCATAGTTTGTAAATGTATTAAAAGTACCATTTTGCCCAAAATTTACGTTATGATGGAATGAATCGGATTCTATACCTGTTGATCCCGCTTGGCTTGCTGGTCGTTTTTTCCTTTCAGGATGAAAAGGAAAGTCGTGTCAAAGTGTGGTCAGGCTCCTCCTGTCTTCAGGCAGCTGACTTCAGAATGGAGCGGGCTCCCGCCGCTGCCATGAAAACTGCCAGTCAGGGTAAAAACGGAAGCCTGGAAGGCTACATATTTTGTGGCATTGAGTTTTCCTATGAGGTGGAAGGGACGGAGATTCAATACAAAGTGATAGCCTTGATGGAGCCGGATAAATCTTGGCTGAGGGATAGCACGAACCGGTCAACACTTGAACATGAACAGGCACATTTCAATATTGCTGAAGTGTATGCCAGAAGGATCAGGCGGGAGCTGGCCGGGGAACAACACCCGGAAAGGGCAAAAAGCATGGTGAAGAGGAATCTCCTCCGCCTGCAAAAAAGACAAATCGATTTTGATAAGGATCATGTGAACGAAGAAGGGTTGAACAGTACCTGGAAAACATGGATTGATCAGGAATTATCCTCCTTAACCATGTATCAGGAAAATCAGTTTACGGTATACAAAAAATAAGTCCGGGAGGCGAAAATTCTTTTTTCCGGAGACATATTATCAGGAACCGTCTTCAGTCCAACAGTACTTCCGTGGCACCGCTTCCGTAGCGCTCAAAGGGGGCATCCTTAAAGTTCATCTTTAATTCTTTCAATTCCCTCCGGATCTCACTTTTCAGTTTTCCGTTTCCGATGCCATGTATGAAAATGATCTTTTTTGAATGCTGCAGAATGGCCCGATCGAGTTCTTTACGGAACCGTGCCAGTTGTACCTGAACAATTTCAGCATTGCTCATTCCTGAAGTGGAATCAATGATTTCTTCGATGTGTAAATCCACTTCCTGACTCAGGGATGAAAGTCCGTAGCTTCTTAACAGGTCGTTTGAAGGAGGCGATTTTTTACCGGTGCCGGCACTTGTTTTTTTCGGGTTCAGGTCTCCGTATTCATCCTTCAGTTTTCCGACCAGTTGCTCCAGGTTTTCTTCCGTCAATTCCTCCATGTCGAAAAGTGGTGTGATCCTGGCAAAAGCAAGCGGGGAGGGGAGATGCGGGAAGTGCTGGGTAATGGCAGGGAAGTTCAGTTCGAAATGTTTTTGCAAACGGGTGCGTGGAAGATGCAATTCGTTCTGATGATACAATCCTTCAAAATACAAGCCTTCATAATCCATAAAAAATGCACGGTTTTTTTCTGCAAGCAGGTCGGCCGCACCGGGCAGGATGAAACCGGCATGTAACCCCTTCAGGAATTTCCCTTGTTTAAGATTCAGCGAATACAGGAGAGGCATCGGGGTGCTGTTGACCAGATAGATGCTCACCGGCCCCGTGCTTACCTGCTGAGCGGAAGGAATCACTGCACAGTAAATTTGATGGGATATGCCGAACTGCTTTGACAGGTCATGCACGGAATATCCCATGTCAGGTTCTGGTGTTTCAGGCAATGCCTGGTCCTGACTGATTTGATTTCCGGAATCAGGTTGTACCAAAACGAGTTCGGCAGGCAAGGCTTCAATCGGAAATCCGTCCTCAATATCCACAATGATTTTACCATCACCGGTCACGGCGCTGACCTTTCCTTCCTGTTTTTCATTCAGAAAGCGAACGTAATCGCCGGGTTTGAAACGGGTGTTTCGCATGGGGGGTTACAGGGTGCTTCGCTCAGCGCCGGAAGTTTTCGGCCACCACGAGATCTTTTGATCCTTTGCTGTAGGCATAAAATCCCTGTCCGCTTTTTACACCGAGATTACCCGATACCACCATGTTCACCAGCAGCGGGCAGGGGGCATACTTGGGGTTCCCGAATCCTTCGTGCAATACGCGTAAAATACTGAGGCAGGTGTCGAGCCCGATAAAGTCGGCCAGTTGCAGCGGACCCATGGGATGCGCCATGCCCAGTTTCATGACCGTGTCAATTTCCTCCACCCCGGCTACTCCCTCATAGAGACTGCAGATGGCCTCGTTGATCATCGGCATCAGAATCCGGTTGGCAATGAAGCCGGGATAATCGTTGACTTCAACAGGGGACTTCCCCAGTTTCTTCGACAATTCAAAAATCTGATCGCAAACCGCCTGGCTCGTGTTGTAACCCCGGATTACTTCTACCAGTTTCATCACAGGTACCGGATTCATAAAATGCATGCCGATGACTTTATCGCCTCGTTTTGTGACCGAAGCGATCTTCGTTATTGAAATGGAAGAAGTATTGGAGGCAAGGATACAGGATGGTTTGGTAAAGGCATCAAGATCATTGAAAATTTTAAGCTTTAAATCTATGTTTTCGGTGGCCGCTTCTACCACAAGATCCGCATCCTGTACGGCAGTTTTCAGGTCGGTCGAAACACCGATTCTTTTCAACGCGTCGGCTTTTTCCTGCTCGCTCAGATTTCCCTTGCTGACCTGCCTGTCCATGTTCCTGGCAATGGTTTCCAGGGCACGGTCCAGCGCGCCTTGCTGGATATCTATTAATTTCACCTGGTATCCGCTTTGTGCAAAAACATGTGCGATTCCATTGCCCATTTGTCCGGATCCGATAACGGCTATCTGCTGCATATCCATTTAATTTTGCGCAAAGCTAAACAGTATTCGTCAACCCCGCTTATTTATGCCCCGGAACCTTTACGTGAGTTACGTTATGTAAAATACGTAATTATTCTAGTTTGATAAAATGCCCTTTGCTGAGCGTTCGCTGTCGCACATCGGTGAGTCGCAGCTGATAGTGTCCGCCAGCCAAAGCCTGAATGCGAATGATGTGAAAACCACCGGACTGTGGCTGATAATTTTCACGAAGTACCAGTTGTCCGTTTGCCTGGAAGACCTCAAGGTATAATGTCTGGTTTTGAAACTCTTCAGGAATCATGATGCGGAGTTGATCCCGGGCCGGGTTGGGTATGAGAAGGAGTTGCGGGAGCCCTTCAGCTTGTTCTTCCAGCGATACACTTTGAGATTGCAGCGGGCTCTCCCAAACTCCTCTTCCGTATGTGGCCACACGAAGTACGCTGTTTAAGGGGCCATCATCATAAAACATGAAATCCGTGATGTTGGCAATAGAGGGCAGCCCCTGTGAAAAATTGTACCAGCTGGTCATTGTCTGGTTTTTGTACCAGACACCGGCCGCATTGCAGATGTACACCGACTCATCCACAGCATGCGGATCACTGATGATTTTCAAAATATTAATAGTGGGAAGGTTGTAGCTTACATTGCTCCAGCTGATGCCCTGGTCCGCCGAGCGGTATACTTTCGATCCGGCTGTTACGTATACGATCGATGAATCGCTGGCGATGCCGCTCACACTGCCGCCCGGGTTGAGTACGACAGGCAGTGTGGACGTTGTCCAGACCGGTAATCCGCTGTTCAGTCCGTTAGCCCGGCGGAAGATGTTCGGTGCGAACAAAACATAGGCCACGTCGCTGCTGTGAGGAGCAAAAGTCATACTCCGTATGGCCGAATTGTAGAAACTGGCCTGCGACCAGAAAGGAACGGGACTGCTAAGGTCGTTGCTGAAAAACACATCCGTCATGCCGGCCAGGCCCAGTTCCGGATTCATCGGACTAAAAGCAATCCTGCAACTGTTATCCGGAGTGAAGGGCAATCCAAAACTCACTTCGGGTCCGGAAACAACATTTCTTCTTTTTCCGTTTTCATGGTAATACACGAGATTCAGATTCTGGTAGTCATAGGTCATTCTGGAGCCCCAGTCACCACCCCGGTTGGTTCGCCATTGTCCGTTGTAGGAGTAAAGCTCGCCGTTATCCTGGGTACCGATGCTGTTCATGTCCTTGCGGAGGGGGTTGCTGGCCGCTTTGTAAACTTCGGTGGCCTCCAGCCCGTTGCTTCTTGCCGACCAGTTTAAACCGGCATTCATACTTCGCCAAACCCCGCCGTCGTTGATATTGTAAAGTTCCAGCGTATTGTATGGATTGTACAGCATGTGGTGCATGTCGGTATGCAAACCCTGCCACCATTGAGTAAGCTGAGTCCAGGTAACCCCTCCGTCCACCGACCGCCACACCACGTGGGCTCCGGTAAAAACGATATTGGGATTATTCGGATCCGCACACAGGGTAAAATTATAATTGCCCTGGCCGTTTCCATTGGCATCATAGCCTACCAGACTTTGTGCGGGATTGTGGTAAACCAGGGTGAAGGAAAATCCGCCGTCGCTTGATTTGAAGATACTTCCTTCGTCTTTGATCATGCCGGCATACACCAGGTTGGTATCGGCCGCCGATACGGCCAGGCGCATGCCCTGCGCACTACCGCCACCTGGTACGGATATGCCGTTGAACACCTGCTGCCAGGAATCCCCGAAATCATCCGAACGGTAAAACTCACCGCTGTAGGTTACCGCATACAGCACCCGGCTTCCTGCAGCCGGCTTGAAGGTCATGTCGGTAAATTGTCCTCCGCTTTTTCGTACGGTCCATGTTAAACCTCCGTCCAGCGTTTTCCAGATCCCGTCATTGGTGGCCGCAACCAGACACAGGTGATCCGCGGGATCCATCAATATTTCAAGTGCCATCCGGACACCGACACCCGTGTTCGACGGAAACCAATTGGCGCCGCCATCGGTACTTTTATAAATACCATGTGCCGGAGAATAATAATTCGGATCGCCTGTACTGAGATAAAGGATGCTGTCGTTGGTAAAATCAATACAAACGGAAGCACAGGCTCCCAGTGGCAATTGATCGGTGCCGCTGGCGTTCCAGCTTAAAGTGGCATTGTTGCTGATCCATAAGCCTCCCGACGCACTGACTGCATACACTTTTTGTGGGTCGGAGGGATGAAACTTCATCTGACAAACCCGGCCAATTCCATTGATCTGGCCACTGCTGTTCACCGGAAATTGTATAGGGCCGATGGCTTGCCAGCTGGCGGGTGTCTGTGCAGGGATGCGGGCAATGGTAAAGAGCAGGCAGAAGGAGAGTAGAATCTTAGGCATGGTTCATCTGGCCCCCTTCTCAGGGTCGTACGTTGTCAAGGATTTTTTTTCGTTCATAGGGGAAAAGGATGCGTCCATCTTCCTGTATCCAGGGTTCCGTCATCAACTGCCAGTGCCGGTAGCGCTTCACGGCAAAAGCCATTTCATTTTCAGGAGGGAGACGGCGGGTTCCGAATAATTTGGCCAGCCAGCTTTCTTTATGCTGCTTCTCCTCACCGGTTGCGTTTCGCATCCCGATGATTTCATCTTCTTCTCTGGGCAATGGATGAACTGAAAAATATAGCTGGAATGCTTTCTCTACTTCATGGTAATTGGATAGGGTATCCTCCATCAGGTCGATCCAGTGAGGATAGTGCCTGTACGCCTTTTCACTGTATATTTTTTGGGCATTGGCCATGCAGGAAAGCAGGAGCAAAGCGGATATCAGTAAGAGCCGGGTCATATTTCGGAGGCTGAAAATAGTGAATTTAACCCCTGGATCTTTAAAACGAAAAGAGAAAGGTAAGAAAAAGAAAAAGCCAGATCACATTGATAAAGTGCCAGTAAGAGCTGAATAACTCCAGCCGCATACCTTCAAACTGATTGGAAAAGTAAAGCAGGGAACGAACCGGGTCGTTCCAGATATCAAAGGCTTTCAGGTTGAGGTAAAAAAGATAAATCATCCCGGCGCCGGTATGAAGGAAATGTAATCCTGTAATGGAATACAAAAAGGTGATTCCGGCATTCCCGTTCAGGTGGAAACCCTGATCGTAAATGGATTTCCAGGCATACACCTGTAAAACGACAAAGAGGCCGGAAAGGAAGAGTGTAGCTGCCAGTGAAAACAGAAGTCCGTTTGAATGATCCTCTTTGTAATGCCGGTGACAGAACGACAAGGTATAGCTGCTGAAAAGCAAGGCCAGCGTACTCAGGACAAATGATTTTGGGAATGCAAATTGTTCCAGGGGTTCGTTGTGCGTATACCAGACAATGAACATGACCACCAGCGAAAGGAAGAGCACACTGGATCCTACCAGTGCAAAAAACAGAATGGCTTTATAGGGTTGGGTCCTTTCCCGCTGTACCTCTAAGGAGGAAGAACGCGCTTCTTTTCCGGTTTTATCCTGACGCATGATAACCTGCCTTTCACTCAAATGTACGACGAACCGGGTATTCGTTACAAGAAAATCCTGTTTTTTTTAGTCCATGGCCTTTTCCATAAATTAGCGGAAATCCTTGCGAATGAAATGGCGCTGGTTAAGATACTTTCTGGCATTCCTGGTTCCACTCGGGACCCTGTCCGGACTGATCGGGGGAGGATGGCTCGTTTCCATTCCCCTCGTGTTCGCCTTTGCGGTGGTTCCGCTGCTTGAAATATGGATGAAGCCGGATTCCTCCAACCTCAATAAAGCCGAAGTGGAGTGGAGCAGATCCGACAGGATGTACGACCTGCTGCTGTATCTTCTCCTTCCTTTACAGTACCTGGTACTTTTCCTGTTTTTAGGAAGAGTGAACGATCATTCCTTGTCTTCGGCGGAGCTATCCGGAATGGTTTTATCCATGGGCTTGCTGTGCGGGGTGATCGGGATCAATGTTGGCCATGAACTGGGTCACCGGCCCGGCATCTTTGAGAAAAGCCTGGCACAGTCCTTTTTGCTGAGCTCCCTGTACCTTCATTTTTACATTGAGCACAACCGGGGGCATCATCATCGGGTGGGTACGCCTGCCGATCCGGCCAGTGCGCGTTACGGAGAAAGCCTCTATGCATTTTGGTTCAGGAGCATCATGGGTAGTTATCGTTCTGCCTGGGAACTTGAAAGAAATCGTCTCAGGAAGAGTGGAAAACCGTTCTTCTCCTTCTACAACCAGATGCTGGTTTTTCAATTGGTTCAAATACTCTTCCTGACCTCCATTTTCCTGTACTTTGGTTGGCTGAGTATGGCTTTGTTTCTCGTCGCGGCGCTGACGGGCATCCTCCTCCTGGAATCAGTGAATTACATTGAACATTACGGCCTCGGACGGAGAAAGAAGAGCGATGGAACCTATGAAAAAGCGCGGCATTGCCACTCCTGGAATTCTGATCATGTTCTGGGGCGACTTTTACTTTTTGAACTGTCCAGGCACAGCGACCATCATTACAAGGCCAGTAAAAAATACCAGTTGCTGGAGCACCTCGACGATAGCCCGCAAATGCCAACCAGTAGATACAGCGGCCACAATCATGAAGCGCTGGAGCACCTCGACGATAGCCCGCAAATGCCAACAGGATACCCCGGAATGATCATGCTCGCCCTGATACCTCCGCTGTGGTTTGCCCAAATCCATCCCATTCTGAATCGCGAGCAGAAAAGACTTCCGGCCATTGAGCTGGCCCGCTATTGAAGGAAAGAAACGATGTTCAGCTATATTCCAGCCAGGGATAATACCGGGATGTTCCCGGATAGAAGGGAAAGTTCAGGACGTTTCTTCCAATGAAAAGGCAAGGGGAGAGGCTTCAAAAAACGGTTTCACCTTCGACCAGGTGGATTTGAACAATTCAGAATTTCGGTAACGGTTCAGGGCCTCAACAGAATCCCATTTACTCAGTGTGAAGTATATGTTTTCCTCATCAGCATCCCGCATCAGGTGTAACTCCCGGCAGCCTTCAAAGGAGGCAATGGCCTCTTTGGAAGAGTGAAATTCCTTCAGAAAATGCGCCACGCATTCCTTTTTGAAACACAATCTGACAATTCTGGTGATCATTTGAATTCAATGCGTATGTTGTCGTTCAGACGAAGGTTCATCAATTTATAGGCATTGTCTTCGTTAATGGCTATTTCGAGGTAGCCCGCCGCATTGAAAAAAGCCAGGGCAGAACCGGGATCCACCGAATGGTAACTTTCGCTGATGCTGTCAATCGTATGTTGTGTCTTTCGCACCACCACTTCGAATTTTCTTCCTTTTCGTTGGGTCTCAAACAAGGTATTGGTAATGTTGGTGACTACGTTTCCGAAATCATCGATGTAAATAACCAAGCCGTGAATGAGTTCTTCATCAATTGCCGGCTGAAACGCGGAGCGTTGCACAACATGTTCCGGCCTGCTGCCAAGTTCATACAGGTTTTTACCGGAGAGCAGATGGTGCATGCTTCCGGCCAGGGTAGGAAGATCGTATAGAAAGGAAGAATCCTTAACCGGCTGGATTTTCACCACATCAATGGGGGAATCTTCAAAAATCAAGGAGAAAAATCCATCGTTCAAACCAATGAAAATATGGTTTTCCTTCTTGATGGCCAGCAGTTCATTGGACTGTTTGATCTGACCGTGAACCCCTATAAAATGAAGACTCCCGGCAGGAAAATGAGGGAATGCATTCTTAAAAATATAGGCAGCCTGCTGGATGTTATGTCGTGCCACCTGGTGTGACAAATCAATAAAACGGACGTCCGGAATCATGGATAACAACATACCTTTCAGCGCACCGATATGATAATCCCTCGTGCCCCAATCAGTTGTGAATGTTACGATGCTCATGACTGCTTCAAAATTATCCAATTTTTCCACTGTGGGAATTATGCTTAGGATGAATTCACGGAAAAAATGCCGATTTTTGCAGAATGAGGCCAGGCAATGAAAGTCCAATCAGTGAGGTGATCCGGGAAATGCTTCGCAAGTACGAACTGGAAGATGGCTTGTGGAACGTAAGGATTCATGAAGCCTGGGCAAAGTGTATAGCAGCCCCTGTGTTGCAGCGTACGGTGAAAATTCATTTTAACAACGGAAGCCTGAAGGTCACGCTGAATTCCTCCGTGGTTCGGAACGAATTGGAATTGATGAAGAATGAAATCATTCAATCCCTGAACAAGGAGTTGGATGCTCAGGTAGTCAACGAAGTCAGTTTTTTCTGAGGGATGAGAAAAAAAGCAAGGGGGAACGGATATTCAACGTACGAAAAAGTGGTCCTGACGGCTTTATTGATTTTTTTTCTGGGGATGTTGTATATGTTTTTTATTCTGCCCCGGCTATAAAATAAAAAACCCCGGACTCACCGGGGGTTTTTGAGGGCCGCTGTTGGCTTTAAAAACGTTCCAGCATCGAGAAAAAGAAGCTTCCTTCGATGGCTGCATTTTCGTTGCTGTCTGAACCGTGTACTGCATTGGCTTCGATCGACTTGGCGTAAAGATTACGGATGGTACCGGGTGCGGCCTTGCTGGGATCTGTTGCGCCAATGAGCGAACGGAATTCCTCCACCGCGTTTTCCTTTTCCAGAATAGCCGCAACGATCGGTCCGGATGACATGTAGGAGACCAGGTCCTGGTAAAACGGACGTTCTTTGTGGATGGCGTAAAATTGTCCGGCTGTTTCAGGAGTTAACCGGGTGTATTTCATTGCGATAATTCTGAAGCCGGCCTGGCTGATGTGGTTGAGAATAGCACCGATGTGGCCGTTCTCAACACCATCAGGTTTAATCATTGTAAATGTTCGGTTGGTGGTCATGTTTTGAGTTGTATTTCTTTTCGGAGTGCAAAGGTAATTGGATTAATTTTGATGTTCAATGTCAAACCCTGTTTTTAGTACCGAGAAGCTTGATGCATTTAAATCACTTCTCTCCGAACCCAAAAAAGTAGTCATCACCACCCATCATAAACCGGATGGCGATGCATTAGGGTCATCCTTAGGCCTCAGTCAGGTACTGATGAAGGCCGGGCACCAGGTAAAGGTGGTCCTGCCCAGTGAGTTTCCCATGTTTCTGGATTGGATGAAATCCAGCCGGGACGCACTGGATTTTATTAAAAATACTTCCGGGGCCCGAAAAGCCCTTGACGAAGCGGAGTTGTTGATTTGCCTGGATTTTAACGACCCCTCCAGGGTAGAGCAGATGCAGGCAGATCTGGAGAAGGTGAAAGTGCCCATGGTGCTCATAGATCATCACCTGGACCCCAAGGTGGGCTTTTGTAACATTCAATTTTCCTACCCCTCGATTGCTTCCACCTGTGAGTTGATCGTACATCTGCTGATGGTGCTCAATTGGGACCACCATCTTGACCGCGACAGCGCGGAATGTCTGTATACTGGCATTATGACGGATACGGGAAGTTTTCGCTTTAACTCCGTGACACCGGCGACGCATCGGGTAGTGGCCCGGTTGATGGATGAAGGGGTCAGAAATGATTACATCCATGAAATGATTTACGATACCAATTCATTCTGGAGAATGAAGTTTCTGGGCTTTACCCTTTTTCAGAAAATGCAGGTTTTGGAAGAATACAAAACGGTGGTGTTGACGGCCTCTCAGAAGGACATGGATGAATTTCACCATGAACCGGGAGATCTCGAAGGAATCGTGAATTTCGGCTTGTCCATCCGCGATATGAAAGTCGCTGTTTTGTTTAGTGAAAGAGATGGTCTGGTAAAAATTTCATTCCGCTCAAAAGGTAAATTTTCGGTGAAGGATATTGCTGAAAAATATTTCGAAGGCGGCGGACACCGGAACGCGGCCGGCGGACGTTCAAAATTATCATTGGACGATACCGTCAAGAAGTTTGTGGCGCACCTGGCGGAATATAAAAGTGAATTGAATGAATAATACGTTGAAATACCTCGTTCCGGCTTTCGTTCTGGGGTGCTGGATGGCCTGCGGAAAGGCAAAGCAGCAAAGGGTTTCCCCTGCCAATTCCGGAAGGTCGGAGGCGGACATGCGGGAAGCCTTGATTCACCAGAACAAGGATCTGATCAACGAAGAGATCGAAGCCATACAGGCCTTTACAGACCGCCGGGGCTGGCAGATGGATACCACCTCCACCGGATTGCGTTTCAGCATCCGCGAGCAGACCTCGGGTCGCCCGGCCCGATTGATGAAAGATGTGACCATTTCTTTTACCGCCTCCCTGCTGAATGGTACCCTGTGCTACTCCAGCGACAGCAGCGGTACCTTGACTTTTACGCTGGGGCAATCAGATTTGCCTAGCGGACTACAAGAGGGAATTCTGAAAATGAAAGAAGGCGAAAAGGCCCTGATCATCGTTCCTTCTTACCTGGCCTATGGCATCAGCGGCGATGGTATTTGCATTCCGGGCAGCAGCAGTATACTCTATGAAGTGAAACTCGAAAAAGTCAGTGAGCAATGAGCCGGCAGCGTCATAACAACTATTTGTATCGGGGAATAGCCGTGTTGTGCATGGCATGGCTGGTCTATTCCTGCAACAAGGATGGGTTTTCAATTACCGGGAGTGGATTGAAGTATCACCTGATTGAACAAAAGGGTGGACGTAAACCTTTACCCGGTGAAATGATGCGATTACACCTGGTGTACAAAGACAAGGAGGGCCGGGAATTGTACAACTCCGGAGTCCTGGGAGATGCCTTTGTGCTTGAACTCACGGCTCCGACCTTCAAAGGCGGCCTGGAAGAAGGATTTGCAATGATGGGCGAAGGGGACTCGGCTGCCTTCCTGGTTCCCGCCGATTCGGTATTTGATAAAACATTTAAGCAGGTATTGCCTGCCGGGATCAGGAAGGGTGATTTACTCAGGTTTGAGGTAAGGATGAAAAAGGTAATGTCGGTGAAGGAATTCAGGGACGAAGACCGGACAACTGCTAAAAAAAACAATGAGGCCGAACAACGGGCCATCGAATTTTACCTGGGCAATAACAACATGAATGTGCAACCTGTGAAACCCGGTGTCTACTATATATCTTTCAGGGAAGGTAAGGGCGAAAAACCGGTTCAGGGAGATAGTGTGGAAATCCGTTACACAGCCCGCTTTCTCGACGGACAGGTGTACGACGGATCGGCGCAAAAGGGAAGTAACCTGCTGTACATGCTTGGTGACGGGCTACGCTTGCTGGCCTGGGAAGAAGCCGTAGCCTCCATGCGTGAAGGCGGCTTGTCGCGACTGGTGCTCAGTTCCGCGGCGGCCTACGGTTCGTCCGGCAGGGGCCCGGTGCCACCGGACACACCGGTCGTTTTCGACATAGAACTTGTAAAGGTGTATAAAAAGGGAGCAGCAAGGCACAATAAATAAGGTCTGGAATCTGCCAGCCATAGAAATGAAAAAAGCCTCTGCGAGCAGAGGCTTTTTTGTTAACCCAAGAAGATGATTATTTCTTCTTGGCAGCTTTTTTAGTAGCTTTTTTGGCCACTTTTTTAGTAGCTTTCTTAGCTGTTTTCTTAGTGGCTTTCTTAGCAACTTTCTTGGTTGCTTTTTTAGCGCTTTTCTTAGCAGCTTTCTTTGCACCTTTTTTAGCAGCTTTCTTGGTTGCTTTTTTAGCAGCCTTCTTAGCAGCTTTCTTAGGAGCAGCCATAGCTTCAACGTTAGTCATTTTGAAGCCGATGATGCGTGTTACGCCGGCTGCACTTGTTGCAGTGCTTTTTTTCATTTCCATGTTCTGTTTCATGTTTTTTTTGTGTTTTGAATTGGGTTAACGATTATTTGTTGTGGTTATACTGTCACTATTTAATTTTTGTTACATTTCCTGTAACCTTTTTCCATCTGACACTTTTCACCAAACAACTTCTCATTAATTCCAACCACACGGTGCTTTGCTTTTCTGCATCCAGGTTTTATGATATTGAAGTAACAATTTTATCTACATTGTACTTTCCGGCTTTCAGATTTGCCTGAACATCCTTGAAAGCTTTAATGGTATAGGTTACATCTTCCAGTGTATGTACGGCAGTCGGAATCAGACGCAGCATGATGACCCCTTTGGGTACAACCGGGTACACCACCATGGAACAGAAGATATCGTAATTCTCCCTCAGATCCAGAATAAGATTGGTGGCTTCGGGGATAGTACCGTTAAGATAAACGGGGGTAACCGGGGAATTGGTTTTGCCGATTTCAAAGCCGGCTTCTTTTAAACCGGATTGCAGCGCATTGGTAATCTTCCACAGATTGTCCTTCAATTCGGGACGGGTACGCAACAACTCCAGCCTTTTCAGAGCACCCATCACCAGCGGCATGGGCAGCGACTTGGCAAATATTTGCGAGCGCATGTTGTACCGCATAAACTCCACCACCTGTTCTTCGCTGCTGATGAAGGCGCCGATCAGTGCCATGGATTTGGCAAAGGTGCCGAAATAAATATCAATGCCGTCCTGGCATCCCTGGTGTTCGCCGGTGCCGGCTCCGGTTTTACCCATGGTTCCAAAGCCATGTGCATCGTCCACAAAAAGGCGGAAATTGTATTTCTTCTTCAGTTCGGTAATCTCCTTGAGTTTGCCCTGGTCACCCGACATCCCGAACACGCCTTCTGTAATAACCAGTATTCCGCCATTGCTCTGTTCAACCAGTTTGGTGGCCCGGTCCAGTTGCTTGGTCAAGCTGTCAATGTCGTTGTGGGGATAAACAAATCGCTTACCCATGTGAAGCCTTAAGCCATCTATAATACAGGCATGGGATTCCGAGTCGTATACGATTACATCATGACGGTCAACCAGGCAATCGATCGCGCTGACCATGCCCTGGTAGCCATAATTCAAAAGTATGGTATCTTCCTTGTGCATGAACTTTGACAATTCAGCTTCCAGTTGTTCGTGCTGGTTTGAATTGCCGGACATCATGCGGGCGCCCATGGGTAAAGCCATTCCGTATTGTGCGGCGGCTTCTGCATCGGCCTTCCGTACTTCAGGATGGTTGGCCAGCCCCAGGTAATTGTTTAAACTCCATACCAACTTCTCTTTCCCACGGAACACCATCTTGTTGGAGATGTCACCTTCCAGTTTCGGGAAGGTGAAGTAACCGTGCGCATCCTTCGCGTGCATTCCAAGCGGACCCCTGTTCTTCCGGATCTTTTCGAATATATCAGTCATCTTTTAATAATACTTTTTTTCTTTCGCTAACGTTATTGTGTTTCCGCCACAGAATGTGACCGAAATATCATCACAAAAATAAAGTTAAAATCATTAGGCACCATAATGTTTTCAACATACATTTGTTAATCAAGTGAATTCACAAAATGCAAATGAGTACATTTGCAACACAAAGAAGATGCAATGAAGCGACTGTTATTATTATTGATTCCTCTCCTGATACTCTCCTCCTGCAGCAGGTTTCAGCAAATGATGAAGAGTACCGATATGGAAGCGAAGTACAACGCTGCCGTAAAGTATTACGATAAAAAAGATTATTACCATGCCCTTCAGTTGTTCGAGGAATTGATTTCGGTTTTCCGCGGAACATCAAAGGCGGAGATGTCCTATTACTATTATACGTATTGCACCTATTATGTGGATGACTATACCATGGCCGCATACCACTTCAACAATTTTGTGCAAAGCTATCCGAACAGCAAGCATGCGGAAGAAATGCAATACATGTATGCCTATTGCTATTACCTGGATTCGCCGATCCCGAGCCTTGATCAGTCAAGTACCCTGGAGGCCATCGACAAGTTTCAGCTGTTCATTAACAAATTCCCGGAAAGCGCCAGGGTTCCGGATGCCAACAAAATGATCGATGAGCTGCGGCTGAAACTGGAGGAAAAGACCTTTAACAATGCCCGGCAGTATTACCGTACCGAGAACCATAAAGCTGCGGTGGTGGCCTTTTCCAACCTGTTAAAGGACTATCCATATACTATATATAAGGAGGAGGCCCTGTTTCTGAGCTTTAAGTCATCCTACCTCTATGCCCTGAATTCGGTGGAGGCCAAAAGGGTGGAAAGGTTGAAGCTGGCCCGGGAAGAGTATTTAAAATTAGTAGATAATTTCCCCCAAAGTCGGTATCTTCGCGACGCAGAAAAGATCCTGGAATCCATCGACAGGCAACTGGGTGCCCGGAATCCGGGATCTGCAAGCGTCCATTAAACCGGCTTATACATATATATATAAAGTAATACATGGCAAATTACAAGTCTTCAACCAATACCACGGTGACCAGAGATATGGTGAATTTCGAGGAGAAAACCAACAATATCTACGAGAGCCTGGTGGTACTCGCCAAGAGGGCAAACCACATCTCCCTGGAGATGAAAGAAGAACTCAACGAGAAACTTTCGGAGTTCGCCAGCATTACCGACAACCTGGAGGAAGTTTTTGAAAACAGAGAGCAGATTGAAATCTCTAAGCACTATGAGAAACTGCCAAAACCCAGCCTCGTGGCCATCCAGGAGTTCCTCGATGGTAAAATTTATTACCGTAATCCGGCCAACGAACAATAACCCGAATATTCATGCGCCTTTCCGGTAAAAGGATTCTCCTTGGCGTCACCGGAAGTATTTCTGCATATAAAGCGGCCAGCCTTTGTCGTCTTTTAATCGGCGAAGGTGCTGAAGTTCAGGTCGTTATGACCAACGCGGCTACAGATTTTATCACCCCCCTCACGCTTTCTGTATTATCGGGTAAACCGGTTTATTCCTCCATGATCTCCGAGGAACAGTCCTGGAACAACCATGTGGAACTGGGACTATGGGCTGATTTAATGGTAGTAGCACCGCTGTCAGCCAATACTTTAGCCGCTTTTGCACAAGGAACCTGCGATACCCTTCTTCAGGCTGTTTATCTCTCCGCACGTTGCCCGGTCATGGTGGCTCCGGCGATGGATCATGACATGTATTTACACGAAGCCACCCATAAAAACCTGGAGGTATTAAAAGGCCGTAGCGTTGAAATACTGGGGCCCGCCAAAGGTGAACTGGCCTCCGGCCTGATTGGTGAAGGACGCTTGCTTGAGCCTGAGGACATACTTGAATGCGTAATCAGGCATTTTAACCCGAACAGGGCATTGGAGGGCAGAAAAGTCTTAGTAAGTGCCGGCCCCACATGCGAACCTATTGATCCTGTGCGGTTTATAACCAACCATTCTACCGGTAAAATGGGGGTTGCCCTTGCCTCTGAACTTTTGAAACAAGGAGCCCGTGTGATTTTGGTGGCCGGCCCTCTGCAGGTTCCAGTTCCGAAGGGACTCAAACACATTCCTGTCTCTACAGCCAGAGAAATGTACGAAGCCTGTCTGGCTGAATTTCAGGGTGCGGATGCCGCCATCATGACGGCGGCCGTAGCCGATTACCGTCCTTCAAAGCCATCAGAAGTAAAAATAAAAAAGGCCGGGAACGAGATGGTACTCGAACTCAGTAAAACCGATGACATCACGGCGGCATTGGGTCAGCGGAAGAAACAGGGACAGTTGCTGGCCGGATTCGCTCTGGAAACGGATAATGAACTGGAAAACGCCCGGGCCAAACTCGAAAAAAAGAATCTCGATTTTATCGTGCTGAATTCATTGAAAGATGAAGGTGCCGGCTTTGGCACGGATACAAACAAGGTGACTTTACTTTTCAGGAACAACACTCAGGTAAATCTGCCGTTGATCAGTAAGGAGAAAGTGGCTGTGAAAATTGTCGAAACCTTAGTAAATTTGATGCATGCGTAAATTATCCTTCCTGTTGCTTGCACTTTTGTTCAGTGTAAAAGGGCTGGTGGCTCAGGAGTTGAATTGCTCGGTTACGGTCATTTCACCCCGGATTCAAACTTCCGACAAACGGATTTTTACCACCCTGCAAACCTCCATCATGGAGTTCATCAACAATACAAAATGGACCAGTGATAAATTTAAGAACGAAGAAAAAATAGAATGCAGCATCCAGATTGAAATTGAAGAGCGTGTGGGTACCGATGAATTCAAAGGCTCCATACAGGTCAGTTCCCGTCGACCCGTGTATGGAACCTCTTATAATTCTCCGATACTGAATTACAAGGACGATGATTTCAATTTCCGTTATGTTGAATTTCAGCCCTTCGAATACAACGATGGCCAGGTAAATCCCAACCTGCTCATGGTACTGGCCTTTTATGCCTATACCATTATCGGTTTCGATTACGAAACCTTTTCACCCATGGGCGGCAGCATGTATTTTGCCAAGGCACAGGCCATAGTGGCCAACAGTGCGAATGCTCCTGAACCCGGCTGGAAAGCCTTCGAGGGACTTCGGAACCGCTTTTGGCTGATGGAAAATATCAACAATCCCATTTATAAACCCATTCGTCAGTTTTATTACGACCTGCACAGAAAGGGCCTGGATGCGATGAGCAAGAAATCGGACGAATCGGCAAGAGCCATTGCCGCCAGTCTCGAAAAGTTAAGAAGAGTTCATGCGGACAAACCGCTTTCGGTATTCATGAAAACGCTTTTTGATGCAAAGGCCGATGAAATGGTGAACCTCTTTACCGGGGCGCCGGCAGATGTAAAATCGCAGGCGAAGCAAACGCTCAGTGATATTGATCCGATCAATACCACCAAGTATCAGAAGATTACCGGAGGATAATTTTATTCCGGTTAAAGCAGGATTAATTTAAGGTAGATTTACGTGTATGTTGAAGCACCTGTCTGTACAGAATTATGTGCTGATTGATCAATTGGACATTCAGTTCGGCAAAGGATTAAGTATAATCACCGGTGAAACCGGTGCCGGGAAATCGATCCTGCTGGGCGCCCTCGGCCTCATGCTGGGTCAGCGCGCCGACACCGACCTTCTGTTGGATAAAAAGAAGAAGTGTATCGTGGAAGGTGTTTTTGATATCCGCTCCTATGATTTACAGTCTTTTTTTTCAGATAAGGAGCTCGACTTTGAGGAAGACTGTACGATACGCAGGGAGATTAATCCGGAAGGAAAATCGAGAGCCTTTGTGAACGACTCACCCGTGAACCTTTCCCTGCTGAAGGAGATCACATCACGGCTGGTGGATATCCACAGTCAGCATGAAACCCTGCTGTTGTCCGACAGTCGTTTTCAGCTCAATGTGACGGATGCCTATGCGCAGAACCGTAAACAGCTGGAAAATTACCGTACAGCATATACCGCCTGGCGCCAGGCAAAAAAAGTACTGGCGCAGCTCAGAGAGGATGAACAAAAAAGCAAGGCCGATCTGGATTATCTTAAATTTCAATATGAGGAGATTTCCGGATTGAAGTTGATGGATGGAGAGCAGGAAATGCTGGAGTCAGAGCAGGATAAACTGGCGCATGCGGAAGATATCCTGCAGCAATTGGATCGGGTGTTGCACGTACTGCGGGACGGGGATGACAATGTGGTGGCGCATCTGAATATGGTGAATCAGGTGCTGAGTGGCTTGCAGAAATTTGACAGCAGTTTTAACCTGTTGAACGAAAGGATTCAAACTGCCATCATCGAGATAAAGGACATTCACGGAGAATTGGAGCATTACACAGGTACTTTACAGGCTGACCCGAGTCGACTGGAACAAATTGGCGAACGCCTGGGTTCCATCTATGCAATGCAGAAAAAACACAGGTTGAGCTCCGTGAAGGAACTCATTCAGCTGCAGACGGAACTGGAAGAAAAGATCAGCCGGATTTCTTCGCTCGATGATCACCTGCTCGATGCGTCAAAAGAACTGGAGATTGCTGAAAAGCAACTGAAGAAGGAAGGAGAGGCCCTTACACAGTCCAGGAGAAATGCGGTGCCCGGTATTGAGAAGGAAATCATGAAGCAATTGGCTGATCTGTCCATGCCCCATGCCCTCTTACGTGTAGCCGTGGTGGATGAAGCGGAGGGTGTTTTCAGTTCCGATGGCATGGAGAAAATTCAGTTTTTGTTTTCTGCCAACAAAGGCGGCGACTTCAAAGAATTGTCTAAGGTGGCGTCAGGAGGAGAGATGTCGAGACTGATGCTTTGCATAAAATCCGTACTCGCCCGGCTTTCAGCCATGCCGACGGTTATTTTCGATGAGATTGATACCGGCATTTCGGGCGAGACGGCGGCCCGGGTAGGTAGTATCCTGAAGCAAATGGGACGAAAGCACCAGGTGCTCGCCATTACGCATCTGCCACAAATGGCTTCAAAGGGAGATGAGCATTTCCTGGTCTATAAAGAAGTAAAAAAAGGGACCACCCGCTCTTTTCTCCGGAAGCTTACGGAAGCCGAGAGGATCAATGAAATTGCCCGGATGCTGAGCGGTGAAGAGCTGACCACGGCAGCGCTTGAAAATGCGCGCGAACTTTTAAATCAATAGCCCTGATATCAGTTTGTTACGTGTACGGGGCCCCTTGCACGATACAAAGCATTATTTTTGACGCATAAACCAAAGTTATGTCAAACTCATTGTTGAAAGGTAAAAAAGGGATCATCTTTGGTGCTCTTGATCCGAATTCAATTGCATGGAAAGTGGCGGTTCGTGCCCATGAGGAGGGAGCCAGTTTTACACTGACCAATGCCCCGGTTGCACTCAGAATGGGAGCCATCAATCAACTGGCGGAAGCCTGTAATGCGAAGGTGATTGGTGCGGATGCCACCTCCAATGCTGACCTCGAAAACCTGTTCAGGGAGTCCATGAATGAACTGGGCGGAAAAATCGATTTTGTTCTGCATTCCATCGGCATGTCTCCCAACGTACGCAAGGGAAAATCCTACACCGACCTCGATTATGATTTTTTTCATAAGACCATTGATATCTCCGCAATGTCGCTGCACAGGGTGTTGCAGTCGGCCATGAAAGTGGATGCCATCAATGAATGGGGAAGCGTGGTGGCATTGACCTATATCGCCGCTCAGCGCGTTTTTCCTGATTACAACGATATGGCGGATGCCAAATCCATGCTGGAGAGCATCGCCCGCAGTTATGGTTACCATTACGGAAAAGCCAGGAAAGTGCGGGTCAATACCATTTCGCAATCACCCACCAGAACCACGGCGGGTCAGGGGGTAAAGGGTTTTGATTCCTTCTTCAACTATGCCGATGCCATTTCTCCGTTAGGAAATGCACCCGCCGAAGCCTGTGCGGATTATTGTATCACCTTGTTCTCTGATTTGACCCGTCATGTGACCATGCAGAATTTATTTCATGACGGTGGCTTCTCCTATACCGGGGTGAGCAGGGAAGTGATGGAAAAATTTGATTCCTGAAGCATTTCAGGACCGACATTTTCTATGCGGTGATCAAAGACAGGCACAGTAGCGTCAAAGAAAAGAACGGTGCAGATTAAAAAATAAAAAACCCCGCTTGGCGGGGTTTTTTATTTATGATTCTTCTTTCTTCTTTTTGGGTTTGGGTGGCTTCACCACATTAATCTTTAGCCCTTCGGCTTCCGCTTCATGATGCAGTTCGATGGTATCGCCTTCTGCCAATTCTCCTTTTATAATTTCTTCCGCCATCGGATCTTCAATGTACTTCTGAATGGCTCGCTTGAGCGGACGTGCACCAAAGTTGGAATCGTATCCTTTGTCGGTTAAGAATTCTTTGGCTTCAGCGGTGAGTTTCACCTTATAGCCCAACTCATTGACACGCTTGTACAGACTTTCAAGTTCGAGGTCGATGATCTTGAAGATATCCTCTTTGCTCAGGCTGTTGAAGACGATCACATCATCAATCCGGTTCAGGAACTCCGGCGCGAATGCCTTTTTCAGAGAGTTTTCAATGACTCCGCGTGCATGCTCATCCGCCTGGCTGCTCTTGGAGGCGGTAGAGAATCCTACACCCTGTCCAAAATCTTTCAGCTGCCTTGACCCGATATTGGAGGTCATGATGATGATGGTGTTTTTAAAATCAACTTTGCGTCCGAGGCTGTCGGTGAGTTGTCCGTCATCCAGCACCTGCAGCAGCAGGTTGAATACATCCGGGTGTGCCTTTTCTATTTCGTCAAGAAGGACGATGGAGTAGGGCTTGCGTCGTACTTTTTCGGTCAGTTGTCCGCCTTCTTCGTATCCTACATATCCGGGAGGCGCTCCGATAAGTCGCGACACGGCAAATTTCTCCATGTATTCACTCATGTCGATGCGGATCAGGGCATCTTCGGTATCGAAGAGGTAGCGGCTGAGAACTTTTGCCAGTTCGGTTTTACCGACGCCGGTAGGTCCCAGGAAGATAAAGGTTCCGATCGGCTTATTGGGATCTTTGAGGCCGGCACGGTTACGCTGAATGGCTTTCACCACTTTCTTCACCGCTTCGTCCTGACCAATTACCTTTCCTTTGAGTTCTTCCGGCATTTTGATCAGACGGGTTGTTTCGGCCTGGGCAATTCTGTTTACCGGAATGCCACTCATCATGGCAACCACCTGGGCCACATCTTCCACATCCACCGTGTAGCGCTGGGTTTTGGTTTCTTCCTCCCAGGCGCGTTTGGCGCTTTCCAGTTGTTCGAGGAGTTGCTTTTCAGAGTCGCGGAGCCGGGCGGCTTCTTCGTATTTCTGGCTGCGAACCACTCTGTTCTTTTCCTGTTTGATATCCTGAACTTTATTTTCCAGGTCAATGATGTTGGGCGGAACGTGGATGTTCGAAATGTGTACCCTCGAACCGGCTTCATCCAACGCGTCAATGGCTTTGTCGGGGAGAAAACGGTCGGTGATATACCGGTTGGTGAGCTTTACGCAGGCATCAATGGCGCCCTCTGTATAGGCCACGTGATGATGTTCTTCGTAACGCTCCTTGATGTTGTTCAGGATCTGAACGGTTTCCTCCACGGAAGTAGGATCAACGATGACTTTCTGAAAACGACGATCCAGTGCACCGTCCTTTTCAATATACTGACGGTATTCGTCAAGCGTGGTCGCGCCGATACATTGAATCTCTCCGCGGGCCAGGGCGGGCTTGAACATGTTGGAGGCATCCAGTGAACCGGAAGCGCCACCGGCGCCGATGATGGTATGTATTTCGTCGATGAAAAGAATGACATCCGGCGATTTCTCGAGTTCATTCATGACCGCTTTCATCCGCTCCTCAAACTGTCCGCGGTATTTGGTACCGGCCACCAGGGAGGCGAGATCAAGCGTAACAATTCTTTTGTTGAAAAGCACGCGCGAAACTTTGCGCTGCACGATCCGAAGGGCAAGTCCTTCGGCAATGGCGGATTTACCGACACCCGGCTCTCCGATCAGAATCGGATTGTTTTTCTTACGGCGGGAGAGAATCTGGGAAACACGTTCAATCTCCTTTTCACGTCCTACAATCGGATCCAGTTTTCCCTCTTCGGCAGCCTTGGTGAGGTCACGTCCGAAATTATCCAGAACCGGTGTTTTTGATTTGGACTCGCCGGGTTTTTTCTGAGAGGAGCCGAAGGAAGGACCGTCATCGTCTTTGGAGTAGGGGTCGTCGTCGGAGGAGGATTGCGGGGCCTCCGATTTGAAATTCGATTTGAAGAGTTCGAGTTCTTCCCGCATGATGTCATAGGTCACGCCAAACTGATTTAAAATCTGCGTGGCGATGTTATCTTCATCCTTCAAAATCGCCAGCAGGAGATGTTCGGTACCGATGATTTCACTCTTGAAAATTTTCGCTTCAAGATAGGTGATTTTCAGGGCCTTTTCAGCCTGTTTGGTCAGAGGAATATTGTTGAGATTACTGACTGAACCCGCATTGCCTTTGACGGCGTTTTCTACGGATTTTCGCAGCTCCACAAGGTTGATGTTTAAAGATTTCAGGAACTTGATGGCCATTCCTTCTCCTTCGCGGATGAGACCGAGAAGCAGGTGTTCGGTTCCTATATAATCATGCCCCAGGCGCAAAGCCTCTTCACGACTGAACGTGATGACATCTTTTACCCTGGGTGAGAATTTAGCTTCCATAAGGATGATTTTTATACTTGTTGAACGTAAGGGGATCGAAAAGGTTTTAGTGGTGTTTTGGGCTGTTTTTCTAAGACGACCAGGGGTAATGGTTTATTTGGATTGCATACTGTTTGTGCTCTAATTTACAACCACACACAGCAGGTCGCAAAGTTTTTTTAGTACTTATTACATAATTGTTGCATTGTTAATAATTCTAACTGCTCATTGCCAAAAATATGCCACGCTTTCGCTACCTTCGTGCTTCCCTGAAATACTTTATCAACAGGTCGACTAACATTATTAAGTTGTTGCTAGTCAACAGTTTGTTATTACTCAGGAAGACTGACAAAATTGCATAGATCTTAGAAAACGTTCAGACATGGCAGAAGGCGAAAAAATCGTCAGAATCAACATTGAAGATGAGATGAAAACGGCCTACATTGATTATTCAATGTCGGTGATTGTTTCCAGGGCTTTACCCGATGTTCGCGACGGACTTAAACCGGTGCACCGCCGGGTTTTATTCGGCATGCAGGATCTGGGAGTTTTTTCCAACCGTCCGTATAAGAAATCAGCGAGAATCGTCGGGGAAGTGTTGGGTAAATACCATCCGCACGGCGACAGCTCGGTGTACGATACCATGGTGCGCATGGCGCAACCCTGGAGCCTTCGGTACATGCTGGTGGACGGGCAGGGAAACTTCGGATCGGTTGACGGTGATAGCCCTGCAGCCATGCGTTATACGGAAGCGCGGTTGCGGAAGCTGGCCGAAGAGATGCTGGCGGATATCGACAAGGACACGGTGGATTTCAGGCTGAATTTTGATGATACCCTGGAAGAGCCCACAGTGTTGCCGGCGAAAATTCCCAACCTGCTGGTGAACGGCGCTGCCGGTATTGCAGTGGGTATGGCCACCAACATGGCCCCGCACAACCTGACGGAAGTGCTGAACGCGATCATCGCCTATATCGACAACAGAGAGATTACCGTGGAGGAACTTTCCCGGTTTGTAAAGGCACCTGATTTTCCGACCGGCGGCATCATTTACGGCTATTCGGGGGTGAAGGATGCCTATGAAACCGGCAGGGGACGGGTAGTGATACGTGCCAAAACCCTCATCGAAACGATGGACAATGGCCGGGAAAGAATTATCGTTACCGAGATTCCGTATCAGGTCAACAAGGCGGAAATGATCAAAAAAACCGCCGACCTGATCAATGAAAAGAAAATAGAGGGGATCAGTGACATCCGTGATGAGTCGGACCGGGAGGGGATGCGTATCGTATACGAAATTAAACGGGATGCCATGGCCTCGGTGGTGCTCAACCACCTGTACAAGCATACCGATCTGCAAAATTCATTCAGCATAAACAACATCGCCCTCGTTGGAGGCCGTCCGATGATGCTGAACCTGAAAGATCTGATTCTGCATTATGTCGATCACCGGCATGAAGTTTTGTTGCGTAAAACGCGCTATGAGCTGGCAGAGGCCGAGAAAAGAGCCCACATCCTGGAAGGCTTGCTGATCGCACTGGATCACCTGGACGAAGTCATTGCCCTGATCCGCAAATCGCAGACGCCTGACGAAGCGAAAACAGGATTGATGGATAGTTTTCAGTTGAGCGAGATCCAGTCCAAAGCCATCCTCGAAATGCGTCTGCAGCGCCTTACCGGCCTGGAGCGCGACAAGATTCGTGATGAGTATGCCGAGATCATGAAAATGATTGATTTTTATAAGCAGGTACTTTCCGACGAGGCCCTTCGGATGAAGATTTTGAAGGATGAAATGACGGAGATGCGTGAAAAGTACGGGGATGAGCGCAGAACGGAAATTGTTTACATGGCCGATGATATCTCCATGGAAGACATGATTGCGGATGAGGCGGTAGTGATCACCATTTCACACATGGGATACATCAAGCGGACCGCATTGAATGAATACCGGAGCCAGGGCAGGGGAGGGCGCGGTTCAGCCGGTGCCGCGACCCGCGATGAGGATTTTGTGGAACATCTCTTTATCGCCACCAACCACAATTACCTGCTGCTCTTTACCGAAAAAGGCAAGTGTTTCTGGTTAAGAATATTCGAAATACCGGAGGGAACGAAAAATTCAAAAGGAAGGGCGCTCCAAAACCTGATCAGTATTACACCGGACGACAAGGTGAAGGCCTTTGTCAATGTAATGAATCTGGATGACGAAGATTACCTGAACAATAACCACATCATTCTGTGTACACGCCAGGGAACCATTAAAAAAACCTTGCTGGAAGCGTATTCCCGTCCACGCCAAACCGGAATCAACGCCATCAGCATCAACGATGGAGATGAACTGATTGAAGCGCGACTGACCAACGGCACCAATGAAATACTGCTGGCCATCAAGTCGGGCAGAGCCATCCGGTTCAATGAATCCACCGTCAGGCCGATGGGCCGGAATGCGGCGGGGGTGCGCGGCGTCAGTCTTGAAGATAAGAACGATGAAGTGATCGGGATGGTGTGTATCCAGGACCAGGCGAAGGAAACCATCCTTGTGGTCTCTGAAAAAGGATACGGAAAACGCTCGGAGTTGGAAGATTACCGGGTCACGAACCGCGGCGGTAAAGGGGTAAAGACTTTACAGGTGACTGACAAAACCGGCCAGCTGGTTGGCATAAAATCTGTAATAGACGGCGACGACCTCATGATCATCACCAAGAAAGGAACCACCATCCGGATTCCGGTCGATGAGTTGAGGGTAATGGGACGGGCTACACAGGGCGTGAAGCTCATCCGACTCGACGACGAGGATGAAATCGCTTCTGTGGCCAAAGTGGAAGAACATCTGTTAAAAGCCGAAGAGATAGAAACGGAGATCAACACCGCAGAGGAAGGAGGTTCCGATGGAAATTCAGGAACCGAGTTGCCAGGTGAGGAAAACGAAAACCCAGGAGAGTCGAGTCCGGAAATTCTGTAATCATCAACCATAAAATATTAAACATGAAACGTTTATTGGCTTTATTTGCACTTTTAGTGTTAATAAATTTAAGTGCAGGCGCCCAGAAAGCTGCGGTGCAAACAGCGTACAATTACCTTCGTTACGATGACCTGGACAAGGCGAAAGAAGCCATTGATGGTGCAGTGGTCCATGAGTCTACCATGGGAATGGCTAAGGCCTGGTATTATCGCGGAAGTGTTTATCATGCCATTTACGAAAGCGCCAAAGAGAAATTTGCACCCTTGAAGCCGGGATCTTTAAATGAAACCAGGGTTTCATACGAAAAAGCGCTGGAACTTGATACCAAGAACGAGTTCCGGGATGACATCCTGAAGCGCCTTGAAATTGTTGCTTCTCAATCACTTAACAACGGAGTGGACAATTATAAGGAAGGCAGGTATGCGGAAGCTCTTAAATCCTTCCAGGCATCGGCCGATCTCAACAAGAAGTACTTCAAACGGGTCGATACCCTTGCTTTGTACAATGCCGGACTGGCTGCCGATAAAGCGGGTGATGCGACTACTGCACTCAACAATTTCAAACTGCTCACCGAAGCTAATTATGGAGGTTCAAGGCTATATAGCCTGATGGCCAACATGTACCTGGATCAAAAGGATACGGCCAATGCTTTGCTGGTTATCAACCAGGGCCGGCAGAAATATCCGGAGGACGGAGTGCTGATTACCCAGGGATTGAATATTTACCTGTCATCGGGCAAAGACAAGGAAGCGTATGCACAGAATGAAGAGGCTTTAAAAACCGATCCGAACAATGCAGTTTTGTATTACATCAAAGGTAACCTGGCCGATAAACTGAATAAAAAGGAAGAGGCCGTTGCCGCCTATAAAAAGTCGATAGAACTCAAGCCGGATTACTTCGATGCGGTATACAATCTGGGCGCCATGTTTTTCAACGAAGGCGCTGAAATGGCCAATAAAGCCAACAGCATTCCGCCAAGTAAGGTAGCCGAATACGATGCCGCCAAGAAGAAGTTTGAAGCCAAATTCAAAGAAGCTTTGCCATACCTCGAAAAGGCATATCAGATCAATCCGAAGGATGTAGGGACTATGCAATCACTGAAGCAATTGTATACCCGTTTGGGTGATCTTGCCAAAGCGGGTGAGATGAAGAAGGCGCTCGAATCGAACAAGTGATTATGAAGAAAAGAGGCGTAACTGCCTCTTTTCTAGTCTTTTATAACTTAACATAATGTTAATTATAGAACAAACCAACGGGTTTTCGGGTAGCTGGTTTTGTATTGTTTGCCCGGTTTTGTTAAGATGGATTAAGCCTGCTGTATCGTGGCCTTCATAGCGATTCAACCAGAATCAAGCACTCTTTCTGCAGATGCGAAATCTTCCATTTCTCAAGCCGATCTCGACTTCAGCAGTTCAACTGCATACGTTTTCATGTAGTAGCCGATGCATCTGTGATTCAGTCAGCGGCTTTCGCCGGCTCATACTTCCCCATCGCTTCAGCGGCCACCAGATTGACCGGATCATGGCTTTTACGGGTTCCTTTCAAGGCTCTTGGAATGACCCTTACCAGTTCATCATCTCCGATTTCAATTCCATAGTCATAACAGAACCTGTTCACGAGGCTGTTTTGAAGCCTTTCTTCGGTAAAGTACTGCCAGTCGTATCCATTGAAGCTTAACTCTTCCCGGGTAAGTTCTGTCGTTTTGGCTTTGCTCAATTCAGCGAGGATATGCCTGTTTTTCCGCAGTTTGTGGTTCACATAGCGGATCATGGCATTTCGATAGCCGTTGTACTTGTTGTGATACGCGTTCCTGCACATGTCTGTACAGAACTTTTTGTCGGTTCTCCCGCTGATGGGGTCCCCGCAGTCAAGGCACTTTTTTCTCATGGTTTGCTTATTTAAAATGGTGAATGCTTAGCAAGAGCTTGGTTCCAGGGTTTTTGAAAAATTGCCCGTGGAGCGATAAGAACGTGGCACTAAATTACATCCAATTCAGGCCCGGATAAAATTCCATACTTCGTCTTTTCAACCGTTTCGTTTTAAGAACATTCACTTTCAGTTGTTTAGAATTCAATTATTTAACGTTAATAAACGTTAGCAAACGGCTAATTCCATCATCCCGTGCCGAACTCCCCTTAAAAATGAGTTACAAGGATTGCTGTGGCCAACAGATGATCGCTTCCTGAAATCGTTTGTAAATGAGTGTATCCGACTATAAATATTTATTCACCGGATAATGCCCGTAGCGCCCTGCATCTTTGCCTCGTCGACCATGAAGCGCTGCGCTTAGTATTCAGTTAAACCACAAATCTTTAAAAATGAACTCACTGAAAAACAAGGTGAACCTGATCGGAAACCTGGGATTCAATCCCGAAGTCAAAATGATTGACGGTGGTAAAAAACTCGCCAAAGTAACCATCGCCACCAATGAAACCTACCGCAATGCAAAGGGCGAACGCGTCACCGATACGCAATGGCACAATCTGGTGGCCTTCGGTAAGACCGCGGAGGTACTTGAACGCTATACCAAGGTGGGTAGCAAAATTGCCGTGGAAGGCAAACTGGTGAGCCGTAGCTACACCGATAAAAACGGTCAGAAAAAATACATGACCGAGGTCCAGGTGAATGAGGTGCTTATCCTCAGCAACTGGAACGATGATCAGGCCGAAAGCTGAAAAGGATCATCGTCAACTGACCGTCGCTTCTTCAATGTGGAGCGGCGGTTTTTTTATTGTTTGTTTCCGGGATGGATTCAAACCAATTCTTTGCTCTTTACAAAAAATGACATTGAAAAACAGTTCAAATTAATTATTTAGGTAAATCTTTTAAGTACTTGATAATTATATTGCTGGATTTTTCTGATGCACCTTCGCCGCCCAGTTTTTGTTTTAATTCCGTGAACGCCTCCAGCATTTTTTTCCGGTAATCTGTGTCAAACAATTTCAGCAGTTCCTGTCTCAGGTTCGCGGCTTTAAGATCGGCTTGAATAAGTTCCTTCACAATTTCACGGTCCATGACCAGGTTGACCAGGGAGATGTATTTTACCTTGACCAATTGCCTCGCGATCCAGTAAGAAACTACATTTCCCTTGTAACACACTACCTCCGGTACGCCGAACAGGGCCGTTTCAAGAGTGGCTGTGCCGCTGGTGACCAGGGCCGCGGAGGCCTGGCTGAGAATAGCATAGGTTTGTCCCTGAATCAGGCTGATGTCTTTCCGGTTCCCTAACAAACCCTGGTAGAATGCAGGGTCCTGCGAGGGTGCCATGGCAAGGACATAATGAAATTGATGCAAATCCTCTGTCGCCTGCAACATGAGCGGAAGCATGGTTTCAATCTCCTGTTTACGACTCCCTGGAAGCAAAGCCACCATGTTTTTGTCCTCAGGAATGCCATGCGCCTTTTTCCAGTCGGGTCCTGCCCATTGCCTGTGACCGATTGCATCCAGCAGTGGGTGACCAACAAAATCCACTTCCATGCCCCATTTTTGATAAAAGTCCTTTTCAAAAGGCAGGATCACCAACATCTTGTCTACATCTCTCTTGATCTTGTGAATTCTCGATTCTTTCCAGGCCCAGATTTGCGGGGAAATATAGTAGATGGTCCGGATGTGTTCTTTCTTTGCAAACTCCGCTATCCGTAAATTAAATCCGGGATAATCAATCAGGATAAGGACATCCGGTTTCCATTGCAGGATATCTTCTTTGCAATAATTCAGGTTTCTGAAGATCGTTCTCAGGTTGGCAATCACTTCCAGGAAACCCATAAATGCCAGATCCCGGTAGTGCATCACAATCTCAGCACCCTGTTCCTGCATCAGGTCTCCTCCCCAGCAACGGCATTCCGCCTCCTGGTCATTCAGCTTTAGATATCGGATGAGGTTGCTGCCGTGCAGATCCCCCGAAGCTTCTCCGGCAATGATGTAGTATTTCATCGCAGCACCTTAAAATAAACCACCACAAAAGCATACAGAAAAGTGGCTCCGATTACTCCGCGAGCAGCTTTGTCCATTTCTTTGGTATAAAAGAGGAAAAAAGCGGCAAGATTGAAGATGACACCGAGGCTGAGTACCGATACCGCCAGGTTCGCTCGTATGACATGGGTTAAAAAGGCATCCAATTCCATGTATCCGAAAAAGGAAAGGAAATACAAGTAAAATCCCACCAATGGAAGAAGGATTCCCGGGATGAATCCTGTTAAGAAATGATCGCTCAGTATTTTTTTCATTGGTATGTTACAGGGTAATGAAGTGGTATTTCCGGTTGTACAAATAGAGCATTGCACTAAGGAAAATCGAAAGGAATAACCCTTTGCCTGTTTCTGTTTCTCTCCTGCTTACAAAATGCCAGCGCATCAATACCAGGATCAGCGAGAGTATAATCAGTTGAATGGATTCAGCCTGAATAAACAGCGGTCGATCCCAATGCCTGAGCACGAACTGATCGGCTTTCTTCAGGAGGACATACAGCAAGGTCATCGCGAGTAAGCCCTCTGCAAATCCGGTCAGCAGGTGATCCTTCAGGTTCGTTTTAATCATGCCATTTAACAGTGTTCAAATGCGGTATGGCATGGTGTGCGGTGAAATCGAATTGTACCGGCACCACCGAAACATAGCCTTTGCTCAAGGCCCATTCATCGGTATCGATGCCGGAATCAAAATTGATGAACTTTCCGGTAAGCCAAAAGTAATCGCGTCCGTTGGGGTCCTTTCGGTGGTCGAATTCCTCTTTCCATTTGGCATTGGCTTGCCGGCAAATGCGAATTCCTTTGATCTTTGAAAGCGGCAGGTCCGGGATGTTCACATTCAGTAAGGTTCCTTCGGGCAGGCCGATGTGCAACACATTGCGTACGATGGTCTCGATCATCTTTCTGGACGGAGCAAAATCGGCCTGCATGCTGTAGTTCAGCAGACTGAATCCAATACTGGGGATGCCTTCAATGGCCCCTTCCATGGCCGCCGACATGGTTCCAGAGTAAATGACATTGATGGAGGAATTGGAGCCGTGGTTGATGCCGGAAACGCATAAATCCGGTTTGCGGTGCAAGATCTGATTAACCGCCAGTTTTACGCAGTCAACCGGAGTACCGGAGCATTGCCAGGAATCTACCTGTTCAAACACCTCTACCTTGTCGAGGCGGAGCGGCCGGTTGATGGTGATGGCATGTCCCATGGCCGATTGAGGACTATCCGGTGCCACGACAATCACATCGCCGAATTGCTTCATGGTTTCCACCAGATTTCGAATACCCGGAGCGGTGATGCCGTCATCATTGGTAACGAGAATTACGGGGCGTTTCGCTTTGGCCTTTTTAACTGTACTTTTTTTTGTCGCCATATGCTTTTTCAGAGAGCGAAGGTACTACTTGATTCAGAATATCGCCTCTTTTCGTATCGGTAATAACGTCTCTGTTGTCCGGTCTAAAAAAGAAAAGCCGCTCCTTTTCAGAGACGGCCTTTCGATAGGAATGTTCGGTTTGAATCAGGCGATGCTGATTTCACGTGTTTTGGCTTTTTCTTCGGCTTTTTTAGGAAGTGTCACCAGCATTACACCGTTTTCATAGTTCGCCCCGATATGGTTTTGGTCCACGTTTTCGGGCAGATTGAAACGACGTGTAAAGGACGAGAACGAAAACTCCCTGCGGGTGAATTTTTCATTTTTCTCGGTGCTTTCCAGTTTCTGTTCAGCTGAAATCACCAGGGTGTTGTCTTCAATCGCCAGTTTGAAATCCTCTTTTTTAAGACCCGGAACAGCCAGTTGCAATTTGTAAAGCTGTTCGGTTTCGCTGATGTTAACCGCCGGCGCATTCCACCTGCGAAACTCGTTTCCGGCAAAATCATTGAAGAAGTCGTTGAATAAATCAACGGAATTCAGAATTGAACGGGCGGGGCTTTCTTTTTGCCATTTGATGAGTGTCATAGTTTTAATTTTTTTTGGTTCTCCCCTTTCCGAACAAGCCTTGTACCAATCCCCTCATCGCTAAATTTTTGCGCCATATTGTCATAAAACCACAAGTCAACGGTGACACATTGGCGCAAGCCTGGCGTAAAATATTTATATAAAGCTGTAAATCAGCGAGCTTTATCTCCCAACATGGGAACAAAACGAAACTTGTCGAGTTGGATGATTTCAGTTTCACCATTGGGCTTTTTCAAAATGGTGGTCATGGTTTGTTCGGAAAGCGGTCCAATCGGAATGACCATGATCCCTCCCACTTTCAATTGATCAATCAGTTTAAGCGGAATCTCTGTAGCGCCGCAGGTAACCAGGATTTTATCGAAAGGTGCAAAGGCCGGTAATCCCTTAAAGCCATCGCCAAAAAATGTTTTTATGCTGTGATAATTGAGACTGTCGAGGAGTTTACGGGTGTTTTCATGAAGTGGTTTATGCCTTTCGATGGAAAACACTTTTGCTCCGGTTTCCGCTAAAACGGCTGACTGATACCCGCTTCCCGTACCGATTTCCAGTATTTTATCACCTTTCCGGGGATCCAGCAATTGGGATTGATAAGCAACCGTGTAAGGCTGGGAGATGGTTTGGCCGCAGGAGATGGGGAATGCTTTATCCTGGTAGGCAAATTCAAGAAAGGCATTGTCCATAAAAAAATGCCGCGGAATCTTCCCAATAGCATCCAATACGGCCTCATTTTGAATGCCTTTATCCCGCAATTGCTGCACCAGTTGACGACGTAAGCCCTGGTGTCTGAAAGAATCCTGTAACATCAGGTGCAAAAATAGATTCGCGGGAGGCTTATTATTACGCGGGTACAATAAATTCCTCATCGTTTTTCAACAGGTAGCAAGCTAAAAACGAATAATTTTGCACAAAATTTCCAGTATGTTGAAGATAGGTGTGTTAGGTGCCGGACATCTCGGTAAAATTCATATCAGGCAAATTCTTGAATTGTCGGATGTATTCCACTTGGCCGGTTTCTACGATCCCGATACAGAAAGGTCAGAAGCAGTCTCCGCTGAACTGGGGGTTCCTCATTTCACTTCCATGGATGCCTTGTTAGCAGCGGTTGACGTCGTGGATGTGGTAACGCCTACAGTGCATCATTACGATTGTGCCAGTAAAGCATTGCGCCGTTCAAAGCATGTTTTTATAGAAAAGCCCCTGGCCAACACCCTCCAGGAAGCCAAGGATCTGATGCGTTTGGCAAAAGAGGCGGACATGAAGGTTCAGGTTGGCCATGTCGAACGATTCAATCCGGCGTTCAAGTCAGCTCTCCCCTATCTCGGTCAACCGATGTTTATTGAAACACACCGTCTGGCACAATTCAATCCGAGAGGCACCGATGTATCCGTTGTTTTGGATTTAATGATCCATGATATTGACATCGTGCTGAGTGTGGTACGTTCACCGGTAAAAAAGATCAGCACCAGCGGTGTGGCGGTCGTCAGTGATACACCCGATATTGCCAATGCGCGGATC
>JAEUTF010000206.1 GCA_016788185.1 Bacteroidia bacterium
CTTCTCCAAACGTGTGAGGGCAGGTAAAAGAACCTATTACTTTGATGTGAAAGCTACTCGTGGCAATGATTATTACATCACGATAACGGAAAGTAAAAGAAAGCCCGGCGAGAGCGAAGACCGTCCGTTTTTTGAAAAGCACAAACTATTTCTGTACAAGGAAGATTTCGAAAAGTTTACGGATGGCTTACAGGAAGCACTTGGATTCATTCGTCAGAAACGGGAAAGCGGGGACATTCCGGCACCGGTGAGTCAGGAGTATGCCTCCCAGGGCAGCGGATATTCTGATCTGAGTTTTGATGACCTGGGGAAGTAATTTCACCCTCTAGAAAGTACGATCGCCTTTCCTCCGGGAAAGGCTTTTTTTTTGGGCAATAGGTTAAGCATGATGCCGTCCTCAGGTCCGCATTGCTGATGCGGGGAGAATAGCCTGATGAAGCGTAATCAGCGGCAGATTTTCTCGAGTTCAATATTGATAAGGACGAGGAGTGACTCAAGATCCTTTTCCAAATTGTTAAACTCCTGTGTGGACGTTACAAGGTCTTCGCTTTCCTTCATTTGTTCAGTAAAGGAACTGTAGTTCTGTGCAAACAAGGAAGGCATCAGCATTTTAACGGGTGATTTCAGCTTGTGTGCAGCCTGGAATGCTTTTTCCCGGTTAAGTTCCGCCAGGCCTTCCCTCACCGCAGTGATCAGTTCAGGCATTTGCTGATGCAGCATTCTCAGAAATTGTTCAATATCGTTGGTGTTGTTGTTAAAGACGGCATACAGTTTTTCAATGCCGCCCGAAAAATTTTCTTTTAAATCTTCGAGCACAAAATTTCTTTTTCCTGAGATATTCTTTTTCAGAATTTCAAACAAATCATGAGGGCTGTAAGGCTTGGTCAGGTAATCGTCAATGCCGGCTTTGACAGCACTTTCACGGTCTTCGTCAGAGGCATTGGCGGTGAGCGCAATGATGGTCAGACGCTGACCCGGGTTTTCTTCGGCGCGCAATTGCCTGCTGAGTTCATAGCCGTTCATACCCGGCATTTCAACATCCGTGAGCACGACATCAAAGGAGTGGTTTTTTGTTTTTTCAAGGGCCTCCTGACCGCTGCCGGCAACTTCAATGGAATGAACGCCGAGGTTATTCAGTATTCTCCTCCCCAAAAACTGGTTCACTTTGTTGTCGTCCACCAACAGCACTTTCAGGCCTGCATCCAGGAGCTGGGGGCCGTTACTGCTTGTTTGATTCTGAGATTCGGTCATAGAGAATGCGAAAGGATGATGTTTGTTCAGCGCAAGAGCGTTACCGTACCCAGCAATTTACGCTTTACTTTTATGCCTTCGCTGTCGAGCCCCTGGTAATTTACCCTGAATACATAAACCCCGATCGGGGCCTCCTGTCCTTCATACGTGCCGTCCCAGCCTTCGGAGGGATCTTCGGTGTAAAATATTTCCTGTCCTCTGCGGTTAATGACCCTGAAGTTGAAAAGAAGTGAATTGTTTACATAGGCCTTCAGCACATCGTTGAGTCCGTCACCATCGGGAGTAAAAGCACTGGGAACATACACCGAAGGTTCACAGATCTCCTGAACCTCAAGGCTGGCGCTACGCCGGCACCCGTTTGATCGTGTCACTTCCACGGTATACACGGCTGGGCTTAAGATGGTGATTTCACGGCTGGTTTCCAGGGTAGGCGTCCAGAGGTAAGCGATGCCTTCACCGGCATCCAGTTTAAGGGTGTCGTTGTAAAAAAAACAGTACAATGAATCTTCACCCAAAGGTACTTCAGGGTTTTCCAAAAAGCCGGGGATGACCACAGAGTCGGTTACTCCGCATCCGGAATTATCAACTGTTACGGTGTAAACGCCGGTATCGGTGACCACGATGGCCGGTAATGTATCGCCGGTCGACCAGTTGTAGAGAATACCATCCGGAGCGCTTGCATCGAGCGTGATGCTGTCGCCCTCACAAAGCAGGGTGTCGGGTCCCAGGTTAAATGCGGGCGGGTTCACGATGAGCACTCTCACGCTGTCGGTACCGAAGTCGGTGTTCAGGATGTAGTTGGTGGGAACGGCCGGAGTAAGAACGATGGAGGTGTCGAGGCTGAAGGTGTCAGTGGGTGTAGCAGCCAGGCTCCACCAAAACGGGACGTTACAGTCGGCCGTAAGCACCGTGGTTTCGTTCGGACAAAGAATGGTGTCGCCAACAATATTGATGGTGACATCAATTTTCCGGACAGCGATATCATCAAAAAAGTAATAGGCACTGTTGTCGAAACTGCTGCAATTGCTGTTTCTTGTTCCGTAATCCGTTTTTTGAAGGGAAGGGTCATTGTCGTTTCTGAACACACCGATGGTGAGATAATTTTCCCCTCCCAGGGCCTGATACAGGCCGCTTACCCGTATCCAGTTGGCTGTATCGGTGATTTGTTGTGTACTCTCGAGCTGAGGAGTAAAATTTATCACTCCCGTTCCGGCCTGGGTAGGGATGTTGTTGGTTAAAAGTGCGCCCATGCTGTTGCAGGCGAACCGGGCACTATCGGCCAATTGGGTATAAAATTCAATCAGGTAAATGGAGCCTCCGGTTAATGGAATGGCCAGAGGGATGCTGAGGTATTCCCTGTACCCGTTGAGTAAGTCGAACTGGAGGCCGGCATAATGACTAAGTCCGTTGCGCTCGCTGCAAGAGCCTCCGACGTGAACAGGAATGTTGATGTTGTCGCAGGGCAAAAGAGGCAGGCTTACTTGTCCTTTTACGTACAAATCCGCTGTGGCATTGAGACCTAGCCAGGGTTGGGCAAGATTCCATTGTCCTGAACCGGTAGGCATGCCCAATGTGCTTTCAAAGCCCGGGTTGGGCACAAGGTTCTGGCCACAAAGGGGCAGCGTATTCATCACCATGATGGCCGTCCAAATACACAATAAAAACTTCATCCTCATGGTAGCAGGGTAATGTCTGTCACTTCTATTCTTCTTTCCAGCGCAGCTTCAAGGCTGTAGATGGATTTCGCCTGGTCTTTCAGGTCGTCACTGATCCCTGATTTAGCCCCGGTTTCACCGGCCGGAATAAACACAATTTCCAGTTTTCGTCCTTCCATGGCTTCCTTTAAAAGTCCGCCTTGGTGGGTCAGCCAATAGTTTTCGAGGCTGTGTATTCTGCGCTTCGACAAAATTACGTTATAGTCGCTTTCCGCCAAAGGACTTGCGCTTCCCCGGATGGTAATGCGTAAACGGTAATTGCCTGATTCGAGGCAAGTAAGCAATTTTTCACTGAACTTTTCCAGTTTAAGGAAGTTTCCATTCACAGAATCCCTGAAAAACAAGGAAATCAGATTTTTAAGCGAGTCGTTGGCTTGCTGATCCAGATAGTTCCTTTCCCGCAGGATGTATTGAGAGGCGAGCTGCTCATACTGCGTCTTGGTTTTCGAAGCCCGGCTTCTGGGATCGGGGTAGTCGTTGTCGAAATACAATCGGATGGGAAAATCCATTCGTATGCTTTCCAGCTTTTTCTCCAACGGGAGCGCGGAAAATTCTTCCTCCGGATTCGGGGAGTGTAGAACCGTATCCAGGACGGCCACAATTCCTGTATCCAGGTCCTGTGCTTTGTGGTTCATCCGGAAAATATCATAACAGCAGGCTGATCCGTTCAGGGAGGTTGCCGGGGGTCGGTTGCTGACCAGGAAAATCTGGTGTTTTTCACCGTAGCTTCGGGTGTAATAGAGGTCGTTGTAAGGGCTGTTAAAGGGAGGGGGTAAACAACGGGGGAGATGACCTTCGCGGTTGGTCAGGGAGACAATAAACAGGTCAAGTCCACCCGGGCCTTCCGCTTTTTCTGTGGCAAAGTACAGGCTATCTGTTTCCACATCGTAAAATGGCGACCATTCATCCGACTCCGTGTTAATGCTTTTTCCGAGGTTCTGAGGTTTCTCGTATTTATGCGCAGCGGTCCTTTTAGACATCCAGAGGTCCATGCCTCCCATGCCTCCTTTTTTATTGCTGGAGAAAATCAGCAGATAGCCTTCTGATTTATTGGTACTGATGTTGGGTTGAGTGCTGCTGTATCCCGATGGATTGATTTCTTCGCTCAGCTTGACCGCTTCCTGCCACTGCCCCTTGGAAAAAACAGATTCGTACAAGGCACATTTCAGTTTCCCGTCTTCATCGTACAGGCAACGGCTGAACACCATTATTTTTCCATCCGGACTGACAGATGCATTGGCATTGTTAAAGGATGCCTGATTCACGGAGGAAGGAAGCACCACGGATTTTGGATGGAGCGAGGCTGATGTATTCACCACAGCAACTCTGGAGGTGGCCGCCTGCCCGCCTGGAGTTGCCTGCATGTACCGCAGCGATGAATAAAAGAGCAGCGAATCGCCCAATGCCGCCGGAGCAAAATCTGAATAGGCTGAATTGACATCGCCAGGTTCAGGCCAAAGTTCAAAATCGGCCGAGTCTTTGATCAGCATTTCCGCTTTTGCAAAGTCATTTTTCATTTGCAGCCAGTATTCCTGATGACCCTGATCCATGTTTCTTAAAGAATCCAGGAACTGATGGGCCTGCATAAAATTCCCGCACCTTTTCTGGAGATCCGCTGCCTCGCGCATAACGGGAATGAGCGTTGCCGTATCTCCTGAATGAGTTGCGGCGCGCTGAAACCATTGCAGGGCCTGGCGATAGTTGTGCAAGGCTTTTTCAGCCTGACCCAGGCCCTGGCATACCGCGGCATTTTCTCCGTATTCAAGGGCCATGCGAAAATGATGAAGAGCACAAAAGGGGTCGCTTTTTGCCAGACATTCATTTCCCGC
>JAEUTF010000256.1 GCA_016788185.1 Bacteroidia bacterium
CCGTCTGACGAATGCCCAGGCGATGTATCATTTCATCTCGGGCTATACGGCGAAGGTAGCCGGAACGGAGATGGGCATTACCGAACCTACCACCACCTTCTCCGCCTGTTTCGGAAAAGCGTTTCTGCCCTTGCATCCTGCGAAGTATGCCGAGCTGCTGGGCAAGAAACTAAATGACAATCCGGAAATTAAAGTATGGCTGGTCAACACCGGATGGAGTGGCGGCGCTTTTGGTGTAGGGTCAAGGATGAAACTGAGCTATACGCGCGCCATGATTACCGCAGCATTGAACGGGGAATTCGACAAGGTGAAGTTTGAAGAACTTCCCGTCTTCCGCCTGCAGATGCCCACTTCCTGCACCGGTGTTCCGGATGAGATCCTCAACCCGAGAAATACCTGGAAGGATAAAGCGGCGTACGATCAGACCGCCAATGATCTGGCAAGCAAGTTTGTAAAAAACTTTGCGCAATATGCCAACGGAGCCTCTGTGGAAATTCTCTCCGCCGCTCCTTCTGTTCCGGAAATCGCCTGATCTTTTACATGATTTGAAAAGCAAAGGGGCCTCTTCGGGTCCCTATGCTTTTTTATTTCATCCGCCATTTCCCGGTGAAAAGGAAATTGTTTGCCGGGAACATTACTTTTGTCGCATGCATCTTTTTTACACTCCCGATCTCCCCGCCGAAGCGCTCACGCTTTCCGGAGAAGAAGCACATCACCTGGTCCACGTGCTGCGCATGCAGCCCGGCATGCAGGTGCGCGTGACCAACGGGAAAGGCCGCCTGGCTACCTGCGAAATCACCACGGTATCGAAAAAGGACGTGGCCCTGCAGGTGCTGGAGACCAGTGTTTTCGATGCGCCCCGGAGAAAGCTGCATATCGGCATCGCACCTACGAAAAATATCGACCGCTTTGAATGGTTCGTGGAGAAGGCCACGGAAATCGGAATTGTGGAAATCACCCCGCTGATCTGCCGTCGTTCAGAAAGGAAAGTGATCAATGCGGAGCGTATAAACAAACTGATTGTCGCCGCCGCCAAGCAATCGCTGCATTACCACTTTCCCCTGCTGCAGGAAGCGGTTCACTTCGACCGTTACATCGAACGGAACCCCGGAGGTTTTATAGCGCATTGCGAAGCGGGAAGCAAGGAGCCGGTCAGCGTTTTGCGGAAGGTGGACTCGGCGACCGTCCTGATCGGACCGGAAGGTGATTTCCACCCGGAGGAAATCGTCCTGGCACAGCAAGCAGGCTGCATCCCTTTGTCGCTGGGGGAATCGCGTTTAAGGACAGAAACAGCCGGGATCATGGCAGTGGCGGTGTTCAACAACTGATGCGTTCCTTCAGGACTGACACGACATGGAAACGGGAACATCCGGATTTATCTGAACGGAGGATTTTGTTAAGTTTGGCAGCAATATCAGGTATCTTTTTTTTAACCGGATCCTTGAAACAATCTAATTCTGAGATACAGCAATGAGCGCAGGGCAGAGCATCCTTTTTTTATTGGCCGGCATCGGCATCTTCATTTTTTCGCTGAAGTTGATCGAGGAAGCGCTTCGTAATTTTGCCAGCCGTTCGTTCAAATTATTTCTCCGGCGAACCACCACCAACAAGGTATATACGGTGCTTGGAAGTGCGGTCATTACGGCGCTGGTACAGGGGAGTTCGGTGGTGATGATCATGGTGCTGGCCCTGGTGGGAGCAGGAGTCTTGCCGATGAGTGCGGCCCTGGCGGTGATGCTGGGTGCCAACCTGGGCACCACCCTCGACAGTTGGCTGGTGGCATCGCTGGGCTTCAAAGTGTCGGTCGATGCCTTTGCGTATCCTGCCATTGTGCTGGCCACCTTCCTGAACCTCTTTGTGTCCAGAGAGCGATGGAAGCATTTCGCGGATTTTTTATTCGGATTCGGCTTTCTGTTCATCAGCATCAACATGATGAAAATGTCGGTTTCGGATTGGGTAACCGGCATTGACCTTTCCCTCTTCAACGACACCCCGCTGTGGCAATTCGTGTTTCTGGGAATTCTGGTCACCGCTCTGGTGCAATCCAGCCTCGCGACCATGACGATTGTGCTCAGTGCCCTGCATGCCGGGGCCATACAGTTTGATGTGGCCGCCGCGATCGTGCTGGGCTCGGAAGTGGGCACTACACTGAAAATACTGATCGGTGCGATGGACGGCTATGCCCCCAAGAAGCGCCTGGCTTTAGGGAATTTTATGGTGAACTCATTTACGGCGTTGGTTGGATTCGTTTTCCTGCACCCTTTGTTGTACCTGGTAAGCCATGGCCTGAACGTGAAGGATCCACTGGTGGGATTGGTTACATTTCAAAGCATCATTAACCTGCTCTCGGTCGTGGTGTTTCTCCCTGTGTTGAATCCGCTGTCGCTGTTCCTGTCAAAATTTTTTAAAGAGGAAGATACCCTTGTCACGTCTTTTGTAAAGAAGGAAGACCTGGCGGAGCCGGGCACC
>JAEUTF010000068.1 GCA_016788185.1 Bacteroidia bacterium
CATCACCGATGCTTTTTTAGTGTATGCCGAACGAACCGGTTTAAAGAAAAAATTAGCCCTCATCCAGGACGAGTTGGAAAGCGAGCAATACCGCTTTCAGTCGCCAATGAAGCGGATCACACCGGAGCCCGGTCGTGTCCGCACCCTCTGGCGTAAATACAAAGTGATCGCCGTAGCCGCCGTGGTCGCGGTGGTGGCTGTGAGCGCTACCATCCTTACTTTTAGTGTGACCGGCGTGACGGGGAACAAGCAGCAGAGTGCCTACCAGGAACTGCGTCGTGAGGTGGAAAGCATCAAGCGTCGCCAAAGGGCCATGATCCAGGACATCAGCGAAAAGCAGGAGCCTGTTCCCGAAACACAACAAACCTTTACCGGCTCCGGGGTGGCCCTGAACCGGGAAGGCTATGTCTTAACCAGTTTTCACGTAGTGGCGGACGCCAAATCCATTTTTATCAGCAACGAAAAATTTGAGCAGTTGAAAATGAAGGTGGTGTACACCAATCCGAAACTGGACATGGCCGTACTGAAGGTGGCCGATGAATCTTTCAAAAGTTTTGGAGAGATCCCCTTTACCATGCGCAAGTCGGTGGCGGATCCCGGTGAGCGGGTCTATACCCTCGGTTATCCACGTGAAGACATGGTTTTTGGGGAGGGTTCGGTGAGTTCCTACACCGGGTACGAAGGCGATACTGCCGCCTACCAGATCAGCATTCCCGTGAACCCGGGTAATTCAGGCGGACCACTTTTCGACAGCCAGGGCAACCTGATCGGCATCATTTCCGGCCGGAATACCTCCGCCGAAGGCGCCTCTTTTGCCGTAAAATCAAAGTGGATCTCCGACGATATCCTGCAACATGTGCACGAAAAAATCAGTTTTGCCGGCAGGAAATCCCTGAAAGGAATGGACCGTACCAGCCAGGTGAAGAAAATGAAGGACTTTGTATTCATGGTGAAAGTGATGAACTAAAACATATCCTGCCGCTCTATGGGATGCCCCTGTTCTGCGCTACCGGCGCGACAGGGGCATTTCTCCTTTCAGCCGCCCGTGAGTGTTGAGGATAGAGGCGCAATGCCCCCTGCCGACGGCAGGCTCTTCCAGAAGGGGGCGGTGGTTTAAACCCCTCTTCACTCCGTTTCGTCGGCCAATCTGTTCACTTTATCGGTTTCCAATAGCTTATACCACGGGCTTTCTTACTTTTGGGAGTCTCGAATTTTAACTATGCCACTTCACCTGAAATCCTGTTTTGCCGGCCTCAGCCTGGCCCTGTTGCTGTACGCTAACCCCGCGGCCTATGGGCAAAAGGCATGGACGCTGCGCGAATGCGTTGATTATGCATTGGAGCATAACATTACCGTCAAGCAGAATGAAATCACTACTGACCTGAACCACCTGGCGGTCACACAAAACAAATTTGCCCTGTTGCCCACCCTGAATGCGTCGGTGGGACGAAACTGGAACTTCGGACGTACCATCGATCCCTTTACCAACCAGTTCACCACACAGCAGGTGGAATCCGACAATTGGTCGCTGAGCAGCAATGTCACGCTCTTCAGCGGATTTCAGCTGCGGAATACCCTCAGGCAAAGCCAGCTCAATTACCTGGCTGGCAAGTCGGATCTGGATAAAATACGGAACGATATTTCCCTGAACGTGATTTCGGCCTACCTCCAGGTGTTGTACACCAAGGAGCAGCTGAAGGTAGCCGATGCCCGGGTGGAGCAGGCGCGTCAGCAGCGCGACCGGGTGAAGCGGATGGTGGAGGCGGGCACCATGGTGCAGGGAAATTTCCTGGATGCGGAGTCGCAGCTCTCAAACGAAGAGCTGTCGAAGGTGACGGCCGAGAACCAGCTGGCGAATGCCAGGTTATCGCTCACGCAACTCCTGCAACTTGAAAGTCCGGATGGCTTCGATGTGCAGGATCCGGGAGCGCAGGTGCCGGATGCCGCCGTGGCGGCGTTGCAGCCTTCCCAGATTTACGAGCTTGCCCTGAAAAGCCTTCCGGAGATCAAAGCCGCCGATACCCGTATCAGCAGCGCGGAAAAAGGACTGAGCATTGCCAAAGGCGGATTCTATCCCCGGCTGACCATGTTCGGACAGCTCAGCTCCTTTTATTCATCGAGTTCAAAGAAGGTAAGCAGCGTGGATTTCAACGGCTTTCAGCCCGACGGCAGTGTGACCAGCGGAGGGGATACGGTGCTCAGCCCTTCCTTTTCCACCACCCTGGCGGATAATCCCTACCGGGATCAGCTCGATAACAACTACAACAAAGCCTTCGGCATCACCCTCAGCATTCCGATTTTCAATGGCCTGAATACGCAAACCGGGGTACGCCGTGCCAAACTGAATCTGCAGAGTGCGAAGTACTCGGCCCAGCTCACCCGCAACCAGGTGTATCAGAGTATTCAGCAGGCACACACCGATGCCCTGGCCGCCCGCAAGCGTTTCGATGCCACCGGCAGAACCCTGAGCGCTTTCGAGGAAGCATACGGCTATGCAGAAAAGCGTTTCAATGCCGGCCTGATCAACTCCCTGGAGTTCTTAACCGCCACCAACAACGTGACCCGCACCAAAGTTGAACTGCTGCAGGCGAAATATGATTATATTTTCCGCCTGAAAGTGCTGGATTTCTACGCGGGCAATCCTCTTACATTCTGATCTAACAAAAAACAAACTGATTGTATGGCTAAGAAAAAGTCGCCATGGTTCTGGGTAGGTATCGCCGCTGTGGTGTTGATTTTGCTGCTGGTGGTGGCCAAGAAAGCCGGATGGCTGGGTAACAGCAAGGCGGTGAAGGTGAGCGCCGAAAAAGTGGAGCGCCGCGATATCGTGGAAACGGTATCGGCTAACGGCAAGGTACAGCCGGAGGTGGAGCTGAAGATCAGCGCCGACGTGAGCGGTGAGATCACCGAGTTGTATGTGAAGGAAGGGGATGTGGTGAAAAAGGGAACGCTGCTCTGCCGCATCAATCCGGAGGTGTATGCGTCCAACTTCGACCGTGCTACGGCGGCGGTCAATACTTCCAAGGCCAATTTCCAGAACAGCAAGTCGCGGCTCACGCAGGCCCTCGCCCAGTTTGAGCAATCGGAATTGAATTTTAACCGCAACAAAAAACTCTTCGACGAAAAGGTGATTTCTCCGGCAGAATTTGAAAGCATCAAGTCCGCTTTTGAAGTGGCCAGAGCCGAAGTGGAAGCCGCCCGCCAGAGCGTCTCCGCCGCCAATTACGGGGTGAGCAGCGCCGAAGCCGGACTGAAGGAGTCGAGGGAGAACCTGAACCGCACCAGCATTTATGCGCCGGTAGACGGTACGGTTTCCAAACTGAGTAAGGAGAAAGGCGAGCGCGTGGTAGGTACCAACATGATGGAAGGCACCGAGATCCTGCGTCTGGCCAACCTGAATGAAATGGAGGTCAGTGTGGACGTCAGTGAAACGGACATCGTGCGTGTCAGCACCGGCGATACCGCCGATATTGAAGTGGATGCCTGGCTGGGCCGCAATTTCAGCGGCGTGGTAACGGAAGTGGCGAACTCTTCGAACCTGAGCGGGATCAATGTGACCGATCAGGTAACCAATTATACGGTGAAGGTGCGCATACTGCGCGAGTCCTACCAGGATCTGCTGGAGGGCAAGGCGGCCAATTACAGTCCTTTCCGTCCGGGCATGTCGGCTACGGTCGAGATCCGTACGCGGCGTACCTCCGGGGTCCTCACCATTCCGATCCAGGCCGTAACGACCCGCGATACCGTAAAAAAGACCGGTACCACGGTTCAGGCTACGGCCGGAGCCATGGCCATGAGTTCAGAAGGCAAAACCCAGGAAGTGGTTTTTGTGGTGGAAGAAGGAAAGGTGAAGCTGCGGAAAGTGAAAACCGGAATACAGGACAGTCAGCACATCGAAATCAGGGAGGGACTCAAGGAAGGGGAGACCGTGGTGTCGGGGCCGTACAACGCCGTTTCCAAATCACTGAAAGACCAGGCCGAGGTGACGGTGGTACCGAAGGAAGAATTGTTTGAGAAAGAAGAGAAGTAAGACGACCATCCTGAGTTTGCTGCTGTTTCCGGTCCGACACCTTTTTCGTGCGGGGGAGGGAAAGGGCGCTCATGGCTTTCGATGACCCGGGCACAGGACTCTGTCCGGCTTTTTCCTGAAGCCTGCGGCGCTGATGCCGTTCAGAAGATGTTATTTTTGCAGACATGACGAAGGAACCCCTCCTCTTGCTGCTTGAAACCGCTACCGGCGTTTGTTCCGTCGCTTTGTCACGGGGAGCGGAGGTCCTCGCCATCCGTACCAGCAGCACCGAAAGGGCGCATGCTTCCATGCTCACCGTGTACATCCGGGAGTTGATGCAGGAGACGGGCCATGCCTTGAAAGACCTGGATGCCGTTGTAGTCAGCAGGGGGCCCGGCAGTTACACCGGACTTCGTATCGGTGTGGCTGTGGCCAAGGGTATATGTTTTACGCTGGACAAGCCGCTCATCGCCATCGACACCCCGCTGGCCATGGCTTCCCAGTACCTGGCTGAACACCGTACGGTGTTGCATGCGGATACAGTGCTGGTGCCGGTGATCGATGCCCGCCGCATGGAGGTGTACGGTGCGGCCCTGAACATGCAGTTGAATTACCTCGAAGGCATACGCGCAGAAATCCTGCACCCGGGAAGTTTTATCATCGATCGCAACAGCCCACATGTCCTCTTCGGCGATGCCGCGGAGAAATGTGTGGAGGTGTACAAAGGTGAAACTTTTGTTAAAGTGGATACTGCCTTTAACCTTTCGGCACAGGGATTGTTACAACCGGCGCTGCCGGCCTGCTCGCGGCAACAATTCGAAGACATCGCGTACTTTGAGCCCTATTACCTGAAAGAATTTGTGGCCAAAGTAAAGGAGCGCGGATGAAATGAAAAAATCGGGCAGTCTCTTCTCATGAAAACAATGCTTCAAACCCTCCTGGCCTGCTCCGGATTCATCCTGCTATCCTGTGCATCGTCACCTCTTCCTGAAAACACAAACACCGCCACCATGAACACGCACGCTTCTTCCGATCATTCCGACTCTCTGGATACGGCCATCTTCGGCGCCGGCTGTTTCTGGTGTGTGGAAGCCATCTTTCAGCAGTTAAAGGGGGTTAGCGAGGTGGCCAGCGGCTATTCCGGCGGGAAGCGTGAAAACCCGACCTATGAGCAGGTTTGTTCAGGAGCCACAGGACATGCCGAAGTAATCCGGGTGTTGTATCATCCCGGAATCATCGGCTACGATGAATTGCTGGAAGTCTTTTGGGGTGTGCACGATCCCACCACCCTGAACCGGCAGGGTGCAGATGTGGGTACACAGTACCGGTCCGTTATTTTTTATACCACGGAGGAGCAGCGGCAGCTGGCGGAATCCTACAAGAAGAAACTGAACGAGAGCGGAGCCTTTGCCGATCCTGTCGTAACGGAAATCAGTCCTTTCAGTTCGTTTTACAAAGCCGAGAACTACCATCAGAATTATTACAATGAAAACGGCAGCCAGCCGTATTGCTCGCTGGTTATACGTCCCAAACTCGATAAATTCAAAAAGGTTTTCGGGGAGAAAATAAAAAAGTGAGGCGTAAGCGGAGCGTTGGTGCCTATGTCATCAGCCTCATGGGTGAAATCAATTTACAATGGGCCATGGATTTTGATGATGATGATGATGGGTGATGATGGGTTTGGGAAAAGAAAATAATCTCGCTTTTAAATTCAGGTACACGGTGTGTATCTTCTTGTTTTCTCCGAGGTAATAAAGTCCAGTGGGCCGCTGAGCAAGACATCAGCCTCATTGGTGAAATCAATTTACAATGGGCCACGGATTTTGATGATGGTGATGATGGGTGATGATGAGTTGAGGAAAAGAAAATGACCTCGCTTTTAAATTCAGGTACATGGTGTGTATCTTCCTGGTTTCTCCGAGGTAATAAAGTTCAATGGGCCGCTGAGCAAGACATCAGCCTCATGGGTGAAATCAATTTACAATGGGCCACGGATTTTGATGATGGTGATGATGGGTGATGATGGGATTGGGAAAAGAAAATATTATCGCTTTTAAATTCAGGTACACGGTGTGTATCTTCCTGGTTTCTCCGAGGTAATAAAGTTCAATGGGCCGCTCATCATCATGATGCTTGATGATGAATCATGATCTACCGCCGAACGATTTAGTCCAGATTAAAATACTGTTCAGCCATGTCGTTCACCGCCTTGCCGATGGCCAGTCCGGCGGTGGCGGCAGGGGAGGGCGCATTGAGCACATGCAGGGCATTGTGGCGGTGTACCATCTTGAAATCATCAATCATGTTTCCGTCCTTGTCCAGGGCCATGGCCCGCACCCCGGCTCGTCCCGGTACGATGTCCTCCATGGTGAGGGAGGGAAGCAAACGGCGCAGCCTCTCGAGGAAGAGACGCTTGCTGAAGGCGCGGCGGTATTCATCGAGGCCGAATTGCCAGTGTTTGAAAAATAATTTCCAGGTGCCGCCGTAGGATAGGGCATCGAGGGTATCGCTCAGGCTGAAATCGGTTTTTCCGTAGCCTTCGCGTTTGAATACGAACACCGCGTTGGGACCGCATTCGGTCGGATGGTGGATCATCCTGGTGAAGTGTACGCCGAGAAAAGGAAACTGAGGGTCGGGTACGGGATAGATCAGGTGTTTAACCTTGTGCTGTGCTTCGGGGGTCAGCTCGTAGTAGTCGCCGCGGAAACCCACTATTTTCATTCCCGGATCCACCTGGTCTTTCTTCGCGATGCGGTCGCACTGCAGCCCCGAACAATTGACCAGGTAGCGCGTCTGGTAATTTCCTTTGCTGGTCACCACCGTGGTCTGTTCTTCCGACTTCACAAAATCCAGCACTTCGTGTTCCAGCTTCACCTCGCTGCCATTGAATTTTTCACGGATCAGCCTGGCGAGTACTTCGCACACGGCGGGGAAATCAATGATGCCGGTACAGCCTACATGAATGGCTTTGATGCCGGTGCAGAAAGGCTCTATCTCACGGATGGTTTCGGGTCCCACCATGCGGAGGTCTTCCACCCCGTTGCGAAGACCGTGATCGTATACTTTTTCGAGGTGCGCCAGTTCCCGCTCGTGGGTCGCGACGATGAGTTTCCCGCACACATCGTGGCCGATGCCGTGCTCTCTGGCGAAGGCCACCATCTCCCGGCGCCCTTCTACGCAGTTTTTCGCCTTGTAACTGCCGGGTTTGTAATAGATGCCGCTGTGCAGCACGCCGGAGTTTCGTCCCGTTTGATGGGCGGAAACCCTGTTCTCCTTTTCAAGTACGCAGATCTTCAGGTGGGGATGATGCAGGTTGAGTTTATAGGCCGTGGAAAGACCAACAATTCCTCCGCCGATCACGATGACATCGTAGGCTGTCTGACTCATGCGGCAAAAGTACGCCCTTTCCGGCATCCCGGCTTTTGGTAAAAACGCAAGCTTTTGCCGTCTTTTGCTTTTTGTATGCAGGAACCTCCTAATTTGCGTTTAATACTTTGTTAATAAGTATAAGCCCTGCCTATTGACCTGCATCCGGACCCTCCTTTACATTTGTTTCAGACCCTGTTGTATGAAGAACCGTCTCCTCCTTGCCTTGTTGATGTTGCCCTTTTTTGGTGAAGGAGGTGGATTTCAGGTGAATACACAAGGACAGAAAGCCACCAGCATGGGCGGTTCGGTGAGCGGGCTGGCCATGGATGCATCGGTAGCATTTTTCAATCCCGGCGGGCTGATGGCCCTCGATTCCAATTACCTCAATGCCGGCTTCGCCTTTCTCCTGCCCAAATCGGCTTTTCTCGGACCTTATGGCGGAACCGAGTACATGTCGGCTCAGCTGTACACGCCCTTTTATGTGTATGCCAATTACCGGATGAAGGAAAAGATGGCCCTGGCCCTGAGTGTGAACACGCCGTACGGATTGGGTACGAAATGGAAGGAGAACTGGAGCGGCCGCTATGTTTCGCAGGAGGCGCGGCTCAACACCATTTTCATCCAGCCAACCCTGGCCATCCGCCTGAGCGATAAAGTCTCGATCGGTGCGGGACCGGTGATTGTTACCGGCAATGCCCGCCTGAGCCGGGCGCTTCCGGTGGCCGGGCAGGATGGCAGCGAAGGACAAGTGGAGCTGAAGGGGGCCGGAAACGGATTTGGTTTCAATGCAGGCCTCTATGCCGAATTGGCCGGATCCAGCATTGGCCTGAGTTACCGTTCGGCCGTGGAGCTGGACCTGCGCAACGGCGACGCGACGTTTTCAAACATTCCCGATTACCTGCTCAACAACGGCAGTTTTCCCTCGTCGTCTTCTTTTGAGTCTTCCATCACACTCCCCGCGGTGCTCACTCTCGGTATCGGACATGTGTTCAACGAGAAAATCAGCGCCAACCTGGATTTTAACTATACAGGATGGGAGGTGTACGATTCGCTGATCTTTGAATTTCCGGATCAGCCCCAGCTCGATTCAAGGAGTCCGAAGAAGTACAAAAACAGTTTTGCCCTGCGCCTGGGCGGACAATACCAGTACAGCGCACGCCTGCAGCTGCGGGCCGGCCTGGCCTATGATCAGAGCCCGGTGCAGGACGGCTACCTTGGTGCCGAGCTTCCCGACGCCGACAAAGTGATTGTCGCTGCGGGTGGCAGTTACCGGCTGAAGAAGGGATGGAGCCTGGAAGCCTCTTTCCTGTTCGAGAACCTCAGGGAGCGCAAGGAAGACAACAATGTTGAACACAATTTAAACGGAACCTATAAATCCTATCTCTATGTGGCGGGGCTTGGTGTACAGTATCAATTCTGAGAGATTATGGCGGTACTTCTTTGCCGTTAGCATGCTCTTCGCCGGCTGTAAACCGGACCTTAACGAGCCGAAGTATACGGCGGGCGATGCGGATTTCAGCCGTTATGTAGCGTTGGGAAACAGCCTGGCGGCCGGCTACATGGACAATGCCCTCACCCTCGAGGGACAGCTGAGCTCCTATCCCGCGCTGCTCGCCTCACGCTTCAAGCTGGTGGGCGGCGGGTCATTCAACCAGCCCTATGTCCATCCGGGCAACGGATTCGGTTTTGACTTTTTCACGCAGACGGCGGTGGGCAAGGTCATCCTGGTCAACGCGCAGAACTGCCTCGGGCAGGCCGACATAGAGGTGAAGGAGCTGAGTGGCAACCCCGCCGATAAAGACTGGATCGGAAACAAAGGGCCCTTCAACAACATGGGCGTTCCGGGGGCGAAAAGTTATAATCTGTTCAGCCAGATTTTCGGCAAGGGCGGAGCGGCCGGCAATCCATATTTCTTCCGCATGGCCTCGGATACCGGCGGCGCTTCGGGCTTGTCCTCCACGGTGATCGGAGATGCGGCACTCGTGAATCCCACCTTTTTTACCTTGTGGATCGGGGGGAACGATGTGTTATGGTACGCCACGGCCGGCGGTGAGCCCAATGGCATTCCCTTCTTTGAGATCACACCGGTTTCCACGTTTGAAGCCGCCATCGACACCATTGTGCGGGCGCTCACGGCAGGAGGAGCCAAGGGCCTTATTGCCAACGTGCCCGATATCGCCGATATTCCCTATTTCATTACCATTCCTTACAATGGCCTGCAGCTTACGGCGGCCGAGGCGGTCGCGCTGAATGCGGTATCGCCGCCGGGCATCTCTTTCCAGGCCGGCGCCAATGCGTTCGTGGTCAGTAATCCGGGGGGCGGTACCATCCGACAAATCCGGGAAGGCGAATTGCTCCTGCTCAGTATTTCGCAGGATTCCCTGCTTTGCGGAGGCCTGGGAACGCCGCAAAAGCCCATCCCCTCGCGCTATGTGCTCGACAGCACGGAAGTACAGAACATCCGCCAGGCCACCCTGGCCTACAATTCAAAGCTCCGGAATGCCGCCACCGCGAAGAACCTGGCCTATGCCGACATGTTTACTTTTTTCAAAACATTTACCTCCGGTTTTCAATTCAACGGGGCCAGCTATACCACTGCGTACATCCAGGGCGGCGCTTTTTCGCTCGATGGCATACATCCTAACAGCAGGGGCTATGCGATCATTGCCAATGAAATGATCCGCGTCATCAATGCCAGGTACAACAGCAACCTGCCTCCGGTGGATGTGAACGCCGGCACCGGGATCCTCTTTCCGTAAAGAGTGAATGGCCGCGGCTTTGCGGAGATGAATTAGTGATTCCGGCCTATTTTAACCAGAGGGAAATCCCGGAATTCCGGCAGTATTTTGTGTAGGTATAATCCCAGGGGTGTTTAAACCATATCAATCCGCATTTGTTATCTTTTTATCAAACCCCATTCTCGTATCTTTGCAATTCGGAAAAAGACCTTTTTAGAGGCAACGTGAGCATGGATCAGCACAGTTATATCGGTAATATCAGCCCCGAAGTCCTGGATGACATATACAGGCAATACCTTGAAAACCCGTTGAGTGTGGAGAAGAGCTGGCAGCAGTTCTTTTCCGGATTTGAATTTGCCAGGCAGCAGTACGGCGACCTGGGGTCCGCAGTCGCCGCAGCCCCCGGTCAGGTCGACCGCGAATTCAAGGTCATCAACCTGATCAACGGGTACCGTACACGGGGCCACCTTTTTACGCGCACCAATCCGGTACGGGAGCGCAGAAAATACCAGCCGACGCTGGATCCGGAGAATTTTGGATTGACTCCGGACGATCTCGAAATGGTATTCCAGGCCGGCAACGAAATCGGCATCGGTGCGGCGAAACTGAAAGACATCATCCGTCACCTCGAAGACACCTATTGCCAGAGTGTGGGTGCGGAGTACAAATACATCCGTCAGCCCGAAGTGATCGAATGGATGGAAAAGAAAATGGAAAAGTCAAAAAACAGTTTTCCATTTACCATTCACGAGAAAAAACGTATCCTGGAGAAACTCAACGAGGCCGTGGCTTTCGAGCATTTCATCCACACCAAGTTCACCGGGCAGAAGCGCTTTTCGCTGGAGGGGGCCGAGTCGCTGATCCCCGCCCTCGACGCGGTGATTGATTCGGGCGCCGAACTGGGCATTAAGGAGTTTGTGATCGGCATGGCTCACCGCGGGCGACTCAATGTACTGGCCAATATACTCGGCAAAAGCTACGAAGATATTTTCAGCGAATTTGAAGGAAAGGAATACGATGAGAATGCCTTTGACGGCGATGTGAAATACCACCTCGGTTTTTCAGGAGATGTGGTCACTTCGCGGGGCCGGAAGGTACACCTGGGCCTGACTCCGAATCCCTCGCACCTCGAAGCCGTGGATCCGGTGGTGCAGGGCATCGTGCGGGCTAAAATCGACAACACACCCGGCGGCGACCACAGCCAGATTGCAGCCATCCTGATTCACGGAGATGCCGCCGTGGCCGCGCAGGGCATCGTGTACGAGGTGATCCAGATGTCCCTGCTGAAAGGGTATGGCACCGGGGGCACCATCCACCTTGTGATCAACAACCAGGTTGGATTTACCACCAATTACATGGATGCGCGTTCCAGCACCTATTGTACCGATGTGGGCAAGGTAACGCTCTCGCCGGTGTTTCACGTGAACGGCGACGATGTGGAGGCCCTGGTGTACACCATCCGTTTCGCGATGGAGTACCGCCAGCGCTTTCACCGCGATGTATTCATCGATATCCTCTGCTACAGGAAGTACGGGCACAACGAGGGCGACGAACCGCGTTTCACCCAGCCGTTGTTGTACAAGGCCATCGCCAGTCACGCCAATCCCCGCGAACTGTACAACCAGAAGCTGATGTCGCAGGGCATAGTGGAGGCCAACCTGGCCCGGGAGATGGAAAAGAAATTCAAGGAGCTCCTGCAACGCAGCCTGGATTCGTCAAAGCTCCGTACCAAAACGAAAGTCACCTCTTTTATGGAAGGCAGCTGGAGCGGACTCCGCCTGGCCAACGCCGGAGATTTCGAATCTTCGCCGGTGACAGCGGTAGAGGAGAAGACCTTGCTCACGCTCGCAGAGAACATCTGTTCACTCCCTGCCGGCAAGGCCTTCTTCAATAAAATCGTACGGCTGTTTGACGAGCGGAAGGCCATGCTGAAAGCGCCAGGCCGTCTCGACTGGGCCATGGGAGAATTGCTGGCCTATGCCAGCCTTCTCCACGAAGGGCATCCGGTGCGCGTGAGCGGACAGGATGTGGAACGGGGCACCTTTTCACACAGGCATGCCGTTGTGCGCCTGGAGGACTCCGAAGAGCAATACATCCCGCTGAACCATCTGGGCGGAAACCAGGCGCCTTTTTATATTTTCAATTCACTGCTCAGCGAGTACGGTGTGCTCGGCTTCGACTACGGCTATTGCTTCTCGGCGCCCAATTCGCTGGTGGTCTGGGAGGCTCAGTTCGGCGATTTCGGCAACGGGGCGCAGATCATCATCGACCAGTACATCAGTTCGGCGGAAGACAAGTGGAGAAGGATGAACGGCATCGTGCTCCTGCTTCCCCACGGCTACGAAGGACAGGGCGCCGAGCACAGCAGCGGACGCATGGAGCGTTTTCTCAGCCTCTGCGCCGAGCAGAACATCCAGGTGGCCAATTGCAGCACCCCTGCCAATTTCTTTCATCTCCTCCGCCGGCAACTGAAGCGCGACTTCCGGAAGCCGCTGGTGGTGTTTACACCCAAGAGCCTGCTGCGCCATCCGCGCTGCGTTTCGGAGATCCGCGATTTTACCAGCGGCGGATTCAGAGAAGTCATCGACGATGCCACGGCCGATCCGGACCTGGTGAGTCGCGTGGTTTTCTGCACCGGTAAATTGTATTATGAATTACTGGAGCGAAAGGAGCAGGAACAGGCAGGCGACCTGGCCATCATCCGTCTGGAGCAATTGTATCCCTTTCCCCTCACCGCTGTCCGTACCATCCTGAAGCGTTATCCCGGCGCCGAGGAGTTTATCTGGGCACAGGAAGAACCGGAGAACATGGGTGCCTGGAACTACCTGTTACGGATATACCAGGATGTAAAGCTTCGCTATGTCGGAAGGGCTGAAAGCGCCAGTCCCGCCACCGGTTCACACAAGCAGCACGAAAAAGAGCAGCACGACATCCTCCGCAGGGTCTTTGCCAAAAAGACCGTGAAAAACTGAAAACAATTTCCTGCCTGATCAAAATAAGAACAAGATGCCCATCGAAATAAAAGTCCCCTCACCGGGCGAATCCATTGCCGAAGTGCAGATTGCCCGCTGGCTGAAGAACGACGGCGACTACGTGGAGAAAGACGAAGAGATCGCCGAAATAGATTCCGACAAGGCTACCCTCACCCTTGCCGCCGAAGAAAGCGGGGTTTTGAAAGTGCTGGTGAAGGAAGGCGAAACGGTGGCCGTAGGCACCGTGGTGGCGCAGATCGACCACACGGCGGCCGCCCCGGCGCCCAGGGCCGTTCCGGCCGCGGTGAAGGCGCCCGCAGCCACCGAAAAGGCGCCGGTAGTGGAGAAAGCCCCTGCCGCCGGGAAGTCGGGTAGCCATGCCGAAGGATGGCCCAGCACGGCGGCGAAGAAACTGATGGAAGAGCATGCCATCGCACCCGGCCAGGTGAAAGGCGGCGGCAAAGACGGTCGCATCACCAAGGGCGATGTGCTGGAAGCCATCAGCCGGCAGGCCACCGCTGCGCCCGAACTAACGGCACCTGGTGCCGAAGTCAGTCGGACCGAGCGGCGCGAGAAGATGAGCATGCTGCGTAAAAAAGTGGCCCAGCGCCTGGTTTCGGTGAAGCAGAGTACCGCCATGCTCACCACTTTCAACGAGGTGGACATGAGCGCCGTGATGCAGGTACGCAAACAATACAAGGACCTGTTCAAGGAAAAGCACGGCGTAGGCCTGGGCTTCATGAGTTTCTTCACACGGGCGGTTTGCGAATCCCTGAAGTCTTTTCCCGCGGTGAATGCGCAGATCGACGGTGAGGAAATCGTGTTTCATGAGTATTGTGACATCGGCATCGCGGTGAGCGCGCCCAAAGGGCTCATGGTACCGGTGCTGCGCAATGCCGGAACACTGAGTCTGGCACAGATCGAAGCCGGCATCGCCGCGCTGGCCGCAAAAGCCCGCGACGGAAAAATATCGATCGAAGAAATGACGGGCGGTACCTTTACCATCACCAACGGCGGTGTATTCGGCTCTATGCTTTCCACGCCGATCATCAATCCGCCGCAGAGCGCCATCCTGGGCATGCACAACATTGTGGAGCGCCCGGTGGCGGTTCAGGGAAAGGTGGAAATCCGACCGGTGATGTACCTGGCCCTGTCCTACGATCACCGCATCATCGACGGCAAAGAATCGGTGGGCTTCCTGGTAAAAGTGAAGCAGCTGCTCGAAGACCCGATCCAACTGATGACGGGCGGTCAGGACCCGATGAAGGTCCTGCTGGGCCTTTGATCCAAAACAATCCTGCCGGTTCTGCCGGTCCACTTATTCCTGCACCTGCGCCTGACGGGTAAGAATATATCCTTGCTTCGGCCACTCTGCCGATACAGGACAAGGCCGGTCCGGCGGTGAAACCCCTGAAGCATGGAAACGCTCCGTCTGTTTGTGGCCATTCCCCTCGACGAAAGTTGGAAGCACACGGCGGCTTTGCCTTCCGAGAAGTATAGCGCAGCCTCCGGACTCCGTTACATTCCTCCGGCTAATTTCCACATCACGCAGTTTTTTATAGGAGATTGCCCTGCCGGGTACAAGGCTACCATCCTGTCGCTGCTGGAAGAGATTGTTCCGGCCCGGCACAGTTTTCTCTTGCAGGCCGAAGGGTACCGTTTGGTCCACGGACGCAAGCCATCCATGCTCTGGCTGCAGTTTCAGCCCTGCAGGGCCTTCACCGACATGCAGCAGGACATCGCAAACGCTCTGCAGGACCTCACCGGAGCCAAAACGCTGTTCCATGATCCGGTGCCGCACGTTACGCTGGCCCGCCTGAAAGCGGCCTTCCGGCCCGCGCTGTATCCGACCCTGCCCGACCAGAAGGGAACGCTGGAGGTGCGGCGCCTGGAGCTCTGGGAAACACAGCGGAATGCAACGGGTGTGGCTTACCGAA
>JAEUTF010000229.1 GCA_016788185.1 Bacteroidia bacterium
CGGCGGCTGATCGATCAGATATGGCCGTAAAGGCCCGGCGCGGCTTATTCCACCGGACTCACTTTACCCTGCTCCACCCGTACCACCCGTGAAGGGAATTTTTCCATCAGGCCGTAGTTATGGGTTACCATGACCACCGCCCTGCTGTTCCGGCTTACCTCAAAAAGCAGGTTCATGATTTCATTGCTGGTCTCCGGATCGAGGTTGCCGGTAGGCTCATCGGCAAGAATCAGGTCGGGGTCGTTGAGGAGGGCACGGGCGATGACCAGCCGCTGCTGCTCGCCGCCGGAAAGCTCGAAAGGCATTTTAAATCCTTTGGTACCAAGGCCCACCTTGCTCAACACCTCACTCACCCGCTCTTCCATCCTGGCCTTGTCGGTCCATCCTGTCGCCTTCAGGTAAAACATCAGATTGTCCTTTGCCGTACGATCCGTCAGCAATTGAAAATCCTGAAAAATGATGCCCAACTTTCGTCTTAGTTTCGGAATATCCTGACTCTTGAGGTTGTGCAGGTTAAAACCGGCCACATAGCCTTCACCCTGAGGCATGGGCAGTTCGCCGTACAGCAGACGCATGATGCTGCTCTTGCCACTTCCGGTTTTCCCGATCAGGTACACAAACTCACCGCGCTGTACATTGAGATTGACATCGTTCAGCACGAGGTTTTTGTTGTGAAAAACATTTACATTCTTGAGGTCGATGATGGTATCAGACATGCAGGCTGCGTTTATGTTGAGGGCCGTCTTATTTTAAATATCAAATTTCCAGTTTATTGACTTTCCCGAAGGGTATCCCGGCGAGAAAATCCATGATCCGGCTTTCATGATCGGCGAGTCCGGCTTTGACGAGGGCTTTCTCCGGACGGTCGAGCCGGAAGTAGGCCAGCAGGGTGAATTGCCCGTCACGCAGCTGTACGTAATCGGGTATTTTTGCCTTACCCCGGATCTTCAAAAGATAATAGGTAGCCATTTTGATCCTGCAAACTTATGTTAAAAAACAGGGAAGCCGGAAAAAGTTTAGCCGGCTGCATTGAATTTATCCAGGCATCTTTCCGGCGACCCTTCGATCGGGCGAAGATCCAGTGCTTCAGAAAAGGTACGGGGCGCTTGACCTGAAAACAAAGAAGGCCGCCCAAGGGTCAGCCTTCCTGTTTATGTTTTCTATAGATCAGCGTTTGCTGGTTTTCTTTCCGCTGCCCAATCCTACCGGGCTGCCTACACGCGCCATGGCACAACGGAAGCCGAGCCAGTCGGTGGCCTGCTCCTGGTCGAGGAAGCGGCGGGAACCCGGAGTCATGTAATACACACGGTCTTTCCATGAGCCGCCTTTGATCACGCGCGCTTTGTCATCGATCAGCGTGGTGTTTTGCGAATTATAGGTGGCATAATCCGGCTCATCACCGTCGATGTAATTGATGTTATCGGATTTCTGATAGTTCCTGCGGGTGGCGGCTTCCTGCTCGGTTACCTCACGCTGCTGGATACGACCCAGAGTATCTTTTTCCGCAATGGCGCCTTCTTCGTCGGTCACCTGCGTTTTGTACACGTTACCGCGGAAAGAACGGAAATCGGTTTTGTCTTCGTGCGAGAGCGGACGGTACACGTCCATGACCCATTCTGCCACGTTGCCGGCCATGTTGTAAATACCGTAATCGTTCGGTACATAGGAATATACCGGTGCGGTGATGTCGGCGTTATCGTTCAAACGGCCTGACACACCCATGTTGTCACCACGTCCGCGCTTGAAGTTGGCCAGCATCTCGCCCTGCCATTTATCTTCAGAGTTACGCACGCCGTGTCCGTTCCAGGGGAACAGTTTGCGCTCGTTCACGTTTTCATACACGGTATTTCCAATGAGTGAAAGTGATGCAAACTCCCATTCCGCCTCGGTAGGCAGGCGGTAGCGTGGAAGCAGAATTCCGTCTTCCATGCGTACTTTCCGGGTATCCACATTGGGATTGAGATCCTGCAGCGGACTCTTCACCAAACCTTCGTACTGGCCGGCCAGGTAAGCGTCTGTGTTGAAGTTGTCTTCATTCACCTGAGCGGGGTTCACGCGGAGAATACCTTCACGAATCAGG
>JAEUTF010000269.1 GCA_016788185.1 Bacteroidia bacterium
AATCCGCGCTTTTCTGCGCAGCATCCAGCAGGGAAGGATCACCCAAAGCGGCCCAGGCATCCAGAAAGGCAGTCATCATCATGGCATTCCAGGAACAAAGGATTTTATCATCGAGTCCGGGACGCACCCGCTCTTCCCGGGAGGCAAACATTTTCTGTTTTATAACGTGAATGCGTTGACGAAACTCTTCGATGCCGGTACGATGCCGCAGGGCCAATTCTTCTTCGTTGTCATTGCGCAGGAGAATGTAACGGTCGTGCTCCCAGTATCCTTTTTCGTTTATGCTAAAATAATCCTGCGCCAGTTCGGCCTCTTCACCCAGCAGGGCCCGCAGTTCATCGATGTTCCAGCAATAAAACTTCCCTTCCACACCCTCCGTGTCGGCATCCAGGGCCGAATAAAACCCGCCTCCGGGAGAGGTCATTTCCCTGCTGACAAAGTCCAGGGTACCGGCGACCACCTCACGGTACAGCGGCAAAGGGCGCCTTTTAAATGCATCGGCATAGAGCGAAACCAGCAGCGCATTGTCATAGAGCATCTTCTCAAAATGCGGCACTTTCCAAAGCAGGTCGGTGCTGTAACGTGAAAATCCCCCGCCCAACTGGTCGTATATACCTCCATGGGCCATTTTATGCAGGGTGAGATGCACCTGCTCTTCGGCCTCGTCCAGTTTCAGTTGCGTGGCAGCGGCCAGGAGGTAACGGTATCCATCGGGCATGGGAAATTTCGGTGCCCGCAAAGGCCCGCCTTCTTCCCGGTCCCATTGCTTAGCCCATTCCTGAATCATGACAGGGTGCGCCGGCATCCCGCGGTTTCCGTCATCGTTCACCGGGATCAGCCGGCCCAGCTTCTGCACACCGGAGGTAAGTTCTTCGGCATACTCATGGCATTTCCCCGGGTCGTTTCTGAAAAAGGCCGCCAGCTGCAAGAGCACCTGCCGCCACTGTTCTTTGGGGAAATAAGTGCCACCGTACAATGGTCGCTGGTCGGGCAAAGCGATGATGTTGAGCGGCCATCCTCCGCGCCCTGTCATGAGTTGCACGGCATCCATGTACACCTGGTCAATGTCGGGACGCTCCTCGCGGTCGACCTTGATGCAGACAAATGATTTATTCATTACGGTGGCCACCTCTTCATCTTCAAAACTCTCCTTCTCCATCACATGACACCAGTGACAGGCTGAATACCCTATGCTGACGATGATCAGTTTGTTTTCTTCCTGCGCCTTCCGCAACGCTTCCTCGCCCCAGGGAAACCATTGCACCGGATTATAGGCATGTTGCAGCAGGTAGGGCGATGCCGAATGAATGAGCGCGTTGGGTACCCTGGTCATGGCCGTGGTTTTATTGCCCCGGTGGTCAGAACCTACCGGGAACTGTTCAAAGGTCCTTCTTCTTGCGCCATAAAAACATGAAGCCCACACCCAGAATGATTCCTACCGAAAACACAATGTTTGTTATGAGGGAATGGGTATCCTGGGTAGTCAGCTCACCGCCTCCGCGCCGCATTTTATAGAGAAAATAAGACAATACCGAACCTCCTCCCACAGAGAGAAGAACGATGATCACACGACGTTGAGGGCTCATGGAATACAGTGGTTATGGTATAAACCGGGCAGCGCCGGAGCAGGGACAGATTTCAGAATGATGAAGGGTGGCGGCCATGGTGCACCTGCTAGCCGGCGATGATCAGGTAATAGTTCTTTTTCCCTTTTTGTACAAGCAGGTATTTGTCCTGCAACAGCCCGCCTGCATCCTGCCGGGCATTCGGATCACTGAGTTTTTGCTTGTTGATACTGACCCCTCCGCTCTGAATCAGCTTCCGTGCTTCACCGCGGGAAGGGAATATGCCGGATTTATCGGACAGCAAATCCACGATACCCAGCCCCTCTTCAAGTTCCGAACGGGCAATATTTACCTGCGGAACACCCTCGAACACACTCAACAGGGTTTCCTCGTCGAGTTTACTGAGGGCTTCAGTGGGGGCATTGCCGAATAATATTTCAGAGGCCTCCAGGGCACTCCTGTAATCTTCCTCGCTGTGCACGCGGATGCAGACTTCACGGGCGATGGATTTCTGAAGGAGACGCAGGTGCGGCGCCTTCGCGTGCTCTGCTTCGAGCGCTTCCACCTCTTCCCTGTTCAGGGTGGTGAAGATGCGGACGTAATTTTTACTGTCCTCGTCGGAACTGTTCAACCAGAACTGGTAAAATTTATAAGGCGATGTCTTCTTCGGGTCCAGCCAGATGTTGCCGCCTTCGGTTTTACCGAATTTGGTACCGTCGGCCTTTTTGATGAGTGGTGTGGTCAGCGCGAAGGCTTCTCCCCCTTCCATGCGCCGGATCAGCTCGGTGCCGGTGGTGATGTTGCCCCACTGATCCGAGCCTCCCATCTGGAGCTGAAGGCCCTGGTTTTTCCAGAGGTAGTAAAAATCGTATCCCTGCACCAACTGATAACTGAACTCGGTAAAGGATATTCCGGTTTCGAGACGACGCTGCACGCTGTCTTTCGACATCATGTAATTGATCGTAATGTGTTTGCCCACATCACGGATAAAACCAAGAAAACTGAAATTCCTGAACCAGTCGTAATTATTCACGATCATGGCCTGGGTGGGGCCGGCGCTGAAGTCAAGGAATTTTTCAAGCTGCCTTTTTTGCCCGGCCAGGTTGAAAGCCAGGGCTTCCTCGTCGAGCAGATTTCGCTCGGCCGATTTGCCCGACGGATCTCCCACCATGCCGGTGGCGCCGCCCACCAGTGCAACGGGCTGATGACCACAGCGCTGGAAATGCAGCAAGGTCATCACCTGTACCAGGTTACCCACACCCAGTGAGTCGGAGGTCGGATCAAATCCGATGTATCCCTTCACCGGGCCTTTGCGGAGCAACTCTTCCGTACCCGGCATGATATCCTGCAGCATACGGCGCCATTTCAGTTCTTCAATAAAACCGGGTGTTGAGGATGAAGGAGTGGATGACATAGGGAAGTACTATAAACAGGTTCGTGCAAATTTACGAATTCGCAGCGTTCAGCCGTTGGTCGGAAGGCGGACAGGAAAAGGCCCCGGGGATGACTACGGACCGAAAGGCCCGTGCCGGCTACTCCGGCAGGCGCGGCAGATTGCATTATCTTCGCTGCATGATTCTGCTTACCGGCGCAACCGGCATGATTGGCGCAAGGTTGCTGTACGACCTGGTCAGCGAGGGCCACCCCGTTCGCGCCTTGCGGCGAAAAGACTCTTCCGTACGGCTCTTTGAGGCCTATACCAGGCAGCAGCCCCAGCTGCGCGAAAAGGTGGAATGGGTGGAAGGCGAACTGCTGGAACCCGACTCCCTCGAAACTGCACTCGACAACGTGGACACCGTTTTTCACTGCGCGGCGATGATTTCATTTCATCCGAAGGATGCGGAACGGATGCTGAAAGTGAACATGGAAGGCACCGCCAACCTGGTGAACCTCTGCCTTGAAAAGGCGGAGGTTCGGTACTTCGCACATGTTAGTTCCGTGGCCACCCTCGGGAGAACTTCGGGCGACCAGTACCTCGATGAAAATTCGCACTGGGATCCCAGCACCCACCCCTCCCATTATGCCATCAGCAAATACGGAGCCGAGCGTGAGGTGTGGAGAGGTATGGCCGAAGGGCTAACGGCCGTGATCGTCAACCCCAGCATCGTTCTGGGCCCGGGCGACTGGCATCACGGCAGTGCCGCCCTGTTTAAAAAAGTAAAAGACGGGTTTCCGTTTTATACCGAAGGCGTAAGCGGATTTGTGGATGTACGGGATGTGAGCGATGCCCTGCGCTTCCTGTGGAAGAAAGAAAGAAGCGGCGAGCGTTTTATTCTGAATGGCGAAGACCTCAGTTTCAACACCCTTTTCCGGATGATAGCGAAACAGCTGGGAGTGAAAGCGCCTTCCATCAAAGTTCGTTCCTGGATGACTGCACTGGCCTGGCCCCTCGATGCTTTGCGCAGCCGTATCACCGGAGGTAAGCCGTTCATTACCCGCGAAACCGCCCGATCCGCCCGCAGCCGTTTTCACTATTCGGCCAAAAAAATTAAAGAGGCCGGTTTCAGTTTCCGTCCGGTGGAAGACTGTATCCGCTTTACCCTTCCTTTCTTACCTGACTGAAGCAGAATCCGGCGTATTGGAGGTCCGCAACTTTTGTCTTATTTCAGGCTGATACTTGTTAAAGAAGTTCAACCAGATGGCTCTGGAGGTACGGAAGGTGTAAGGTGCCAGCAAGGCCAATACTACCGAAAGTAGGATGAGGAAAAATACGGTACCCTGCTCCCTGAAAAAAAGATAATAAGCAAGAAAGACAGCCACGGAGATGGCAATGGTAAAGGCATAGCTTACATACATCGCTCCATAAAAGTAGCCGGGCTCCGGTTCAAAATTCAGGTTACAACGGGGACAATGCGTATGCATGTGTGCTGTTTCCTTCAGGTGATAGGGATTCATATCCGGAAACATATCCCCTTCCAAACAACGCGGACACTTGTGGAACAGGGAGCTTTGGAATTTCTCTAACATGATCATTCTGGTATGGGTACAAAGGTCGCCATTGTTCCGCATTTTCACGGTAACCCGTGTTACATTCCATCCTGATCTGCATCAGAAGCATCCAATCTCCTGAATCACAAAGCAAATGAAAACATGAAAGGCGCTAAAACAGACCCGGTTCTAAGCAGCCGGTCACAGTAGAGAGAAACTTTGAATCGTTCC
>JAEUTF010000045.1 GCA_016788185.1 Bacteroidia bacterium
TTTGATTTCCATCGACTGCTGTCCGATGCCTTTTCCGTAATCGCGGTCGAAGCCGACCACGTTCAGCACTTTTTTATGCGCCCGGTCGATGTAGTCTACCATTTGCGAAACCCGGATCAGGGTGCCGCAGATTTCAACGAATGGACCCTCTCCGTTTTCAACGGAAACGTCCTGGGCGAAGCGGTATACCGGTTTGTCCGGGGTGTCGGAATAATCGTATACCTGCGCATTCGAGAACTGGTACAATCCCTTGACCACACTCATGTCGTACACAATACCGTGTTTCTCAAAGCAGGGTTTGAAATCGGCGAAAGGCTGCAGCGACCAGCCCCCCGCCCGGAAGCCGTTGATCCGGTAGTCCGGATGTTTGGGGTGGATGATGTTTTGCAGAATTTCTACAGAACTTGAAAACACCGCGTCGCGTTCAGCAAGACTGAGCTGGTGAAAACGGTAGCGGGTGATGTTCGACAGGTCAAACTCACGGAGGGTGCTGGAATAGACGGCATCCAGCCAGTGCGGATGAATGTGCGGCAAAACATAGTGTCCATCGTCAACCAGCTGAAGGATTTGCGCCGAAATATGGTCCAGATCTTCCGCGCATTGTTTGTGATGGGGCGCCAGTTCAGCGAGTTTACAGAGATAGGTGGTGTCGGCAAAGAATACGGCTTTCACTTTAAAATGGCTGAGGATGGAACGCAGCAGATCGGTGGGATGCAGCATGCAATCCTCCGGCCGGCCACTTCTCCTGCCAAGAAATAGTTCGTAATCAAAAGTGATGAGCAGATTCTTCTGTTTCATTCTTGCCGCAAAATTACAGATTCGCCTTGCCTTTTCGCATGGCCACCAGGAGATACCCGTTTTTAAATGTACGTATCCCGGGCTCATAAGGTTTCGGGTCGTACAAATCAATTTTTCGTCCGTCATATCCGTGCTGATGCCGGATAATTTTGAAATTGTTTTTCAATGCATTTTCAACTCTCCGCGGACTGTATTCAATGTAATACAGGTCGGGAAAGAGGGTATCTATAAAGCGCAGGGCATGGGGATAATGCAGGAAAACGATACCATCTTCCTCTAAAAGCAGGTGAATTTTCCTGAAAAAGGCCCTTAAACGGCTGGGAGGGATGAACTCAAGTACCGAAATGCTGTAGATAAGTTTAAATTTCGTTTCAAAATCGTAGTCCAGGAAGTTGGCATGGACAATGCGGGCCGATGGGATATTCCTGCTGGCAGCGGCCGTCATTTCCGTGTTGACATCGATGCCGCAAAGCGTATAATCCTTTTCAAATTCCTTCAGATAAGCTCCGGCGCCGCAGCCGATGTCCAGAATGGCATCGCCCTTCTCAAGGTACTGCTTTACCGTTTCCGATAAGTCATGGTGTGTTTTGTCGATGGCTTCCTGTACTTCTTTTCTCGTCGAAAAGCCGGCCATTTCCTGCGGACTGAGTGAAGCGTCCGGCTTACACCTGGCGTACAGCCCCAGACGGGAAGTCAGGAAATGGTCAAAGCCCAGCGCGATGGCCAGGTTGTTTAACAGAATATTGTTACTCAGTCGAAACAGGAATTGGCCGATCATGCTTTTTCTTCGTTCAAGGATTCCTGATCAATGATGTCGCCGGAAATTTTTTTGTTTCTCACTTTTTGAATGAAGTTGTACAGCTTTACATTCAAAGGGGCAATGTCCGCTTTCCACAGAAATCCTTCTTTCAGTTGTCCGCCAAACCCTTTTTTAAAGCGAAAGACACCTTCCAATGCTTCGTTTTTGCTGCCGATGCGCACACCCACCAGATCATAGTAGCGTACACCGGCATCGCGCAGCCGTTTCATCATTTCAAAATGAAGGTATTTCATCCCTCCGTATAGTTTCGATTCACCTCCCGAACCGGCATGCGTACAGAGGGCGGCATACCTGGAATAAAGCATAAAGATGCCGCCGATGGCTGTTTCTCCGTCGTACACAACGCCGGTTTCGGTATGTCTGTCACCCAGCAATCGCCGCTGGGCTTCAAAAAAGGCGGGTGGATCCCTGAAGATACCGGCGCGGGTCGTAGTATGGGTATACAGTTTGTAGAAATCGTCGTAACAGTCTTTGCCGAAGACCACCCTGGCTCCGTTTTTCATGCTGTGCTGTACGGCTTTTTTGTATTTGGGATCAAAGGTGCCGAGCAAGGCATCGTCGTCCGGGTAAAGCGATAAATCCGTGATGTAGGTACCGAAAGG
>JAEUTF010000073.1 GCA_016788185.1 Bacteroidia bacterium
TCCGACTGGCTGAGGTAATCGCCGAACACAAAACTGGAATCCTTTACGGTTTCATAATCCTTGTCCTTCTTTAGTTTGTCTTCCCCGCCCATGCTGCTGATCATTTCAAACATTTTGAACATGTCCATGGTCACAGAGAACTCGCCGCTTCCGTCTTCGTTGATGGTAAATTCCTCGATGGTGTCGAAGCAGGAGGAAAAAAAGAGGAGGATCAGTGCCAGGAAAGAGATGCGGATATTTTTCATGGGTTGCCGTTTTTAAGGCCGGGGATGGCGGAGGTATTTGAGAGAAGAAGGATGATGCAATGTTACAAGGATATCCGGTACCGGCAACCAAGAGGATGTAAAAAACAGCACGTCGGATCAGGAAGCCAGGAGCCGCAGCATCAGGTCTTCCACTTCACGGGAGTTCCAGCGGTTTTCAATACCGGGCAGCGCCATCACCTCCTGCATGATCTTTTCCTGGCGACGGCCTTCACTCAAGGCCTCGCTATAGCGGATATCGGGCGAGAAGGTCACCATGGTGTACAGGGGAATCCAGCGGTCGGGGTGTTTCGCGCTGAACCAGGATTCTATTTTTTTCTGCAGCAGAAACTCCGCATGGCCCACTTTATCTCTCATCTCAATAAAATTCATCAGGGCCAGTTCGGCGATGGCATCTCCATCGGGCTTACGTAGACTTTCGAAACGCCGGAAAATGGTATGCCAGTCTTCGCCGTGTGCATCCATCAGCTGATCCAGCACCACGCAATCTTCGAAACCACAATTCATGCCCTGCCCGTAAAAGGGAACGATGGCGTGGGCCGCATCGCCGATCAGCAGCAACTTGTCGTCGACGCTCCAGGGGAAACAGCGTACGATGGCAAGGGAGGAGGCCGGGTTGGCAAAATAATCCTGACGGAGGGTTGGCATCAGGGGAATCGTATCCGGAAAGGTATTCCGGAAAAAGTCCATCATCTTCTCCTCCGTATCCAGCGAACGGAAAGAGAATTCCCCTTCAAAGGGAAAGAAGAGGGTGCAGGTAAAGGTCTTGTCGAGGTTGGGCAGGGCGATCAGCATGAAGGTGCCGCGCGGCCAGATGTGAAGGGCATCGGGATCCATCGCAAAATCGCCAGAGGCCGTGGCCGGAATGGTGAGTTCCTTGTACCCGTGCTCGAGATAGGTTTGCGAGTAATTAAAACGGTCGGTGGACAACTGCATCTGCAGGCGGCCGGCGGAGAAGGCGCCGTCAGACGCAAAAACACGGTCGGCCTGCACTTCGGTTTTCTTTCCGCTCTCCGCGTTTTCAAAAAAGGCTCCTGCTGTTTTCAGATCCACCTGCGTGCAACGCTCCTGGAAATGCAATTCCACTCCGTGTTTCTCCGCCAGGTCCATGAGCACGCAATTCAATCCTCCCCGCGAGACGGAGTAGATGGCTTGCCCCTCCTTACCGTAGGGCTGAAAGCTCAGCGAGCCGTCCACGCCGTGCATGACGCGGCCTTTCATCGGAAGCGCCACGTTGCGGATCTCGTCGCCGATGCCGATTTTGTCGAGGCCCCGCCAGCCGCGATCACTCAGGGCGAGGTTGATCGATCGTCCGGCACTGATGCGGTTGCTGCGCAGGTCGGGACGCCGTTCGTAGACATTGACCTTGTATCCCCTTTTCGACAGATAGATCGAGAGCAGAGAACCTACCAGGCCGGCTCCAATGAGTGTAAATCGCTTCATAGCTAATTTCAATTATCGTGTTTCTGCAAGCGCAGCGTCAGGCCATCCTGCTGAGGTAAAACGACCGGTAAACCTGCCGATCCTCTTCCCCGCCGCGCTTATTTACGGTACTGATCGTTGATGCTTTTCCCCTCCCGCACCTGCTCTACCGCATCCATGATCCGGCGTGCCTTGGTTTCGGCGCGCTTGGCGGAACTCACCCATTCATTGAGTTCCTTTCTTTTGTAATAGGTGTAGGCTTCAAACTTCGTCAGAAGTTTCGCTTTCCGCAGGGCGCCGGCAAGATCAGGATCCGTGAGGACGGTTTTGATCGCCGGCTGTTTGATTTTATGACCGGAGACATTGTTCTGCATGGCTTCGCGCAGGTAGGCGCTCAGCACCTTTGCGTTCACTTCCTTTACATCCGTAAACTTCACATGGCGGTTGTGTACGTTCCCCGGGTTTTGCTTCAGTATATTTTCCGGATCTTTCAGCAGCGCTCCCTGGAAAAACACAAAAGAAACGTGTTTGTTAAAGGCGCCGAATCCGCAGAGCATTCCTTCGTAAAAATAATTGGGTCCCCATTTCCAGTCTTCGATGATCTTCGGGGAGGTTTTTAAAATCAGCAGGCGTAATTTATGACAGATGGCTTTTGACCATTCCGGCAGGCCGTTGATGTAGGCATCAATCTGCGCGGCTGCATCGTTCCTGTGTTTTACGGTAGCCATCGCGCTTTACAGGGCGGTGCGCAGCGCTTCCCCGAAGCGCCATACATCCATAAAAGAATTGTACAAAGGTACCGGTGCCACCCGGATCACGCCCCCGCTGCGGCCTTCCTGGTCGGGCTCCCTCCAGTCTGAAATGACGCCGGAAGCGGTCATGGATTCAAACACCGATCTGCCGCCGGTGTTGAACTGCAGCGATAGCTGACAGCCCTGCTGCTGTTCTTCAAAAGGGGTGATCACCTCGAGCAGACCCGGGTTCCCCTTGTCCAACAATACCGCACGGATCACGTGCAGCAGATAGCCCGTCAGTTCGAGGCTTTTTTCGCGGAGTCTTTTCATGCCGGCCCGTTCGAACAATTCCATGGAGGCCCTCAGGGCTGCCATTTCAAGGATCGGCGCATTGCTGAGCTGCCAGCTGTCGGCACTGGGAACCGGCACGAAACGGTGGGGCATGCTGAAACGCTGTGCAGGGTCATTGCCCCACCAGCCTGCAAAACGTGGCAGGTGCGGATTGCGTGCATGGCGCTCGTGCACATAGGCACCGGCGACGGTTCCCGGACCCCCGTTCAGGTATTTGTACGAACACCAGGCGGCAAAATCCACGTTCCAGTCGTGCAACTGCAATTCCAGGTTGCCGGCGGCATGGGCCAGGTCAAAGCCGGCATAGGCCTCCACCTCATGCGCGGCCTCTGTGATGGTCTTCATATCGAGCACCTGCCCTGTGAAATAATGCACGCCGCCGAGCATCACCAGGGCGAGCGAATCGCCGCAATCTTCAATGGCTGCCAGGATATCCTCCTGGCGCACGATGTGCTCTCCCTTGCGGGGTTGCAATTCGATCAGCGCATCTTCCGCATCAAAGCCGTGCCATTCCACCTGCGACTGAAGCGCATAGCGATCGGACGGAAAGGCGCCGCCTTCACAAATGATTTTATAACGGTCGGCGCTGGGCCGGTAAAAGGATACCAGCAACAGGTGCAGGTTAACGGTGAGGTGATTCATCACCACCACCTCATGCGGCAGGGCGCCCACAAGCCTCGCGGTACTTTCGCGTAGCAATTCATGGTACGCAAACCATCCCGTGTGTGGCTTAAAATGACCTTCCACACCCAGCTTCGCCCAGTCTTCCAGTTCCTGGTTTACATAGTCTCTGGTCTTTCGCGGCTGGAGTCCCAGTGAGTTGCCGCAGAAATAAACGCTTTCGCTTTCCTGATGCCGGGGAATGTGAAACTGCTCCCGGAAGGAGGCCAGCTCATCGCGCTGGTCACGGGCACCGGCCCATGCGGCGCTGTTCTCGAAGTTGAACATCCTGCGAAATTAAAATTTATCCCCGATACGGCTCCGTCATAAAACAGCATACGAAAAAAGAAGCCCTGCAGGAGGCAGGGCTTCGGTAGGATGTATTATTTCTGTCAGTGCTTGAGATCATCGGGCGTATTGCTCTCCGGCGTCTCGGCATACGGAACGGTTTGCGGAATGAAATCTTCCTTCGCTCCCGGCTTGCCGTAATCGTAGGGCCAACGGTGTACTTCGGGGATTGCTCCCGGCCAGTTGCCGTGCAGGTGTTCCACCGGTGCGGTCCATTCCAACGTATTGGATTTCCAGGGGTTTTGCACCGCTTTCTTTCCTTTCCAGATGCTATAGAAGAAGTTAAAGGCGAAGATCAGCTGGGCCAGTCCACCGATGAAGGCGGCTGCGGTAATGATGACGTTGATATCGACAAAGGAACCGAACGCTTCATAGGCCGTATTGGAATAATAGCGGCGGGGTACACCACCGAGTCCGAGGAAGTGCATCGGGAAGAATACTCCGTACACGCCGAAAATGGTCAGCCAGAAATGGATGTAGCCCAACTTCTGGTTCATCATGCGCCCGTACATGCGGGGGAACCAGTGGTACACCCCGGCGAACATGCCGAAGATGGCGGAAGATCCCATCACGATGTGGAAGTGTGCCACCACGAAATAGGTATCGTGTACGTTGATGTCGAGGGTGGAGTCACCGAGGATGATTCCGGTAAGACCTCCGGAAATAAAGGTGGACACCAGGCCCATGGCGAACATCATCTGCGGGGTAAACTGGATATTTCCTTTCCACAGGGTGGTCAGATAGTTGAACACCTTCACCGCCGAGGGTATCGCCACCAGCAGTGTGGTGAACACGAAGACCGAACCGAGGAAGGGATTCATGCCGGTTACAAACATGTGGTGTCCCCATACGATGAAGGACAGGAAGGCGATGACCAGCATGGATCCGATCATGGCTTTGTAGCCGAAGATCGGCTTGCGTGCGTTCACGGAAATGACTTCTGAAGCCAGACCCAGGGCGGGCAGGAGTACGATGTATACTTCGGGGTGACCCAGGAACCAGAACAAGTGCTGGAAGAGAATGGGCGAACCGCCTGAATAATCCAGCGGTGCCCCGTCGATAAAGATATCACTGAGGTAAAAACTGGTTCCGAAACTACGGTCGAAGATCAGCAGGAGCGCGGCCGCCAGGAGCACGGGGAAGGACAGCACACCGAGGATGGCGGTGATGAAGAAAGCCCAGATGGTCAGGGGCAGCTTGGTCATGGACATGCCCTTGGTGCGGAGGTTCAGCACCGTGGTGATGTAATTGATACCCCCCAGGAGCGAGGAGGCGATGAAGAGGGCCATGGAGATCAGCCACAGCGTCATTCCCAATCCCGAACCGGGGATGGCTTGCGGCAGGGCGCTCAGCGGAGGATAAACGGTCCATCCGGCGGATGCAGGACCACTTTCAATGAAAATGGAGGCACACATGATCACCGTGGAAACAAAGAAGAACCAGTACGAGAGGGCATTCAGGAAACCGGAGGCCATATCGCGGGCTCCCACCTGCAGGGGAATGAGTAAGTTCGAGAAGGTACCCGACAACCCACCGGTCAGTACGAAGAACACCATGATGGTGCCGTGCAGCGTCACGAGGGCCAGGTAAAAGCCGGGATCCAGCTTACCGTCCTTGCCCCAGCGGCCGATGATGTCTTCCAGGAAGGGGAACTTGGTGTCGGGCCAGGCCAGCTGCAAACGGAAAATAAGGGACATGGCCATGGCCAGGAACGCCATGAAAATCGCAGTTATCAGAAACTGCTTGGAGATCATTTTATGATCCGTACTGAAGATGTACTTCGCAAAGAAGTTATTACTCTCCTCATGTTCGTGATGATGGTCATGCCCGTGATGCGCATGGTCATCATGATGCGTGGCCATTTGGCTATGCTGATTCACTTCCATTTGTGATTATTTTCTCAGTTGTAAGGTATTGCGAACGGTTGATACTTCAAACAAATTAATTGGCGGCGGCCACCGGTTTGGAGGTGCTGTCGGCGGCGGCAGGTGCAGCAGGAGCGGCAGGCGCCTTTTCAAATACTTTCTTTTCTTTCACCAGCCATGCTTTGTACTCGTCTTTCTCAAGCACCCTCACCGGCATTTTCATGTTGTAGTGGGCCACGCCGCAGATCTTGTTGCAGAGCAGGATGTACTCGAAATTGGCATTGCCCGTGATCTCCTTCATTTTGGCCGTGGTGATGGTGGGCTTGAAATGGAAGCGGGTGGTCATCCCCGGAACGGCATTCATCTGCACGCGGAAATGCGGCAGGTAAACGGAGTGAATGACGTCGCGCGAATTGATCATCAGTTCAATCTCCTCGCCTACGGGCAGCACCAGTTCCTTTGCAATTTTGTCGTCTTTTGAAGCCGGGTCATTCTTATCCACACCGAGGGGATTTTCATCGGTGATGTTCCGGAAAAAGGAAGCGCCCAGTTTATTGTCCCAGTTGGAATAACGGGCGGTGAAATCAAATTGCTTGGCGTAAATCTGGATTTTGATGCCCTTGTCAGAGGCGGCGCGGTCGGTGATTTTGTTCCACTCCACCAGGCCGGTAACAATCAGGCCGGCCAGCACGATGGTCGGTACAATGGTCCAGATGGCTTCCAGCTTGTTGTTGTCATGAAAATAGAAAGACCGGCGGTTGCGGTTGTAACGGTATTTATAGGCAAACCAGAAGAGCAGAAACTGCGTGATGAAAAACACCACGATCAGCACCATCCAGTTTATATCCATGAGTTTGTCAACCTCCACCCCGTGTTCTGAAGCCGCCACCGGCAAGGTAAGTGGCATCCACTGAATCGTACAATAGACCATCAAGGCAAGACCTAAAATCATGAACATCATGAATCCGATGCCGTTCCACTTGTTTGATTTATCCTGTTCGTCTTCCTCACTCTCACCCGAGAGTTCCGCTGCCATTTGTGCCACATTTGCAATGCGCACCAGCACCAGGATTCCAAACACAACTGCCAGTATTAGCAAGAAGTTCATAGCGTATAGAAATATTTATTGATGGGGTTCAGATTATATTAGATGGCGTGATGCAGGCTTTCCTCCATCATCGGGTGATTTTTCACCACCAGCGGTGACTTGCTCAGGAAGTGTTGGGTGATGTAGGCGAAGAGTCCGATGAAACCGATCGTGGTTCCGATTTCCATCAGGCCGATGCTGCCGAAGATCTGTCCGCCGTGGGCGGCGCCTTCTGCCGCGTGGGCGGCGGCGTGGTGTCCGGCAATGACCATGGAGCCGGGCACAACCATGATGTAGAAGTCGAGCCAGTGTCCGATGAAGATGATGGCCGACATGAACATGACCAGGTATTTTTTACGCTTGGCGTCGCGGCTCATCAGAATGATGAAGGGGGCAATAAAATTGATGAAGAAGGCGGCCAGCCAGATGCCGCGGTAATGATCCTGGCGCAGCATGAAATAGGTGACTTCTTCCGGAATGTTCGAGTACCAGATCAGCATGAACTGGGCGAACCAGAGATAGGTCCAGAAAATACTGAAGGCGAACATGAACTTGCCGATGTCGTGCAGGTGATGTTCGCTCACCTCGGGGAGGTAGCCCTTGTGCTTCAGGTAGGTGACGATGAAGGCGAGTGCGGCGAGAGAGGTTACAAAGAATCCGGAGAAAGTGTACCAGCCGAACAGGGTGCTGTACCAGTGGGTCTCAATCGACATGATAAAATCCCAGGACATGGTGGACTCGGTGATGGCGAACAACACCAGGAAGGCGGCGGCGTAACGGCGGTTTTTAATATAGGCCGGGGTGCCTTCACCGGCATCCATGCGGAGAGAGTTGGCACGGAACAAGCGGGCAAAATAGGTCCAGATCGCAAAATACAGGACCACCCGCACCCAGAAGAAGACCGGGTTCAGGTACGCGCTCTTGCCGGCAATGATCTCGTCGTAATTGGCGGCGTTGGGATCGGTGATTCCACCGTCCATCCAGTGGTAAAGATGCTTCCCGCCCAGCGCGATGATGAGAATCATGATGACACCGGCTACGGGGAGGCTTTGTCCCATGGCTTCGAGCGGGCGCTTGATCACCGCGCTCCATCCCACCTCAGCAACATACTGCACCGCGAGGAAGAAGGTGGCGCCAAGGGCCATGCCCATGAAGATAAAGTTATTCCAAAGCAGGTTGGCCCAGGTCTGCTCGTGGTGTGTGGCAAACTGGGCAATGATGGCTACCAAACCGATCACCATCATTACCATTGCGATCATTCGGTTGCGTGAGCTGAAGTTGTAGGGTTGTGTACTGGTAACTTCGATATGTCCGTGATGTCCCATAAATTCTTTTTTCAATTGTATTATTTCGCCATGGCGGTGGTAGTCGAAGAATCTTTCGCGGCAACTGCGCTGTCGCCGGCGGCCGGCGTGGCGGCATTGCCCTGCAACTGGTGAACGTACATGACGATTTTCCAGCGCTCTTCGGGATTGATTAAGGTGGCATGCGGCCCCATCAGGTTGATGCCGTACACGATGGTGTGGTAGATTTTTCCATCGCTAAGGTCTTTCATGGCGCCTCCGCGGCTGGAATTTCCGGCCGAGTAACTGGGTGGAGGAGGGAATTTCCCGATTGCCACCAGGTTGCCGTCACCCTGTCCGTTATCGCCGTGGCAATGCACACAGTATATCCCGTACAGCCTCTGTCCTTCGGCCACATTGGCTTCGGTGAGCGGCAGCGGGTTCTTCACATCGCGGCTCGCCGCCTCATAGCCTTCGATGGTGGAAGGATAGTTGAAATAGGTGTAATTCCTCGGTATGGTACCCTTCACCGGAGCCTGCATGGTGAGGCTGTCGGGGAAATTGGGATTGGAGGAGTACACCTCATAAGAGGGGGAACGGTACATGTCGGGCATGAACTCAAGACCAGGGTCCTTGGTATCCTTGCCGCAGGAGGTCATCAGAACAACGACTGCACCTGCAAGAGCAGAAAGGAACACAGCGGGCTTATTCATAGAGATGGTTTCTCGTTATGTTATTTTTTTGTTTCAATGGCGCCGGCCGCACGGAGTTGCGCTTCCACGTTGGCGGCTTCACTGTCGTTATCAATTTGTACAGCCATCACAAAATGATCATCGGCCATACGCGGGTGAATCACGTGCGGTTCCACACCCGGCAGCAATTTGCTGCGCAGGAAGAAGGTAATGACCATTCCGTGTGCGGCGCAGAGGACGGTGCTTTCGAAGGTAACCGGAATGAAGGCCGGGAGGTTTTTGTAAAAGGCGAAACTCGGCTTGCCACCGATGTCCATGGGCCAGTCGAAGATGTTCATGTAATACATCATCAACAGGGCGAGGCTGCATCCGGTCATGCCGTAGAGGAAGCAGGTGATGGAGATGCGGGTACGCTCCAGTCCGAGGGCATCATCCAGTCCGTGAATCGGAAAGGGAGAAATGACATCTTTCACGCGCAATCCTTTGCTGCGAAGCGCGGGAATGGCATGCATCACCACATCGTCGTCGTTGAAGATGCCGTAAACGAATTTTTTATGCTTGGCGGCGCTCATGCGTGTGTTTCTTGTTTAGCGGTTTGTGATTGTTTCTTCTTGGCTCCTTCGGAGGATGATTTCACGATGGTCTTCAGCTCGCTCATGGCAATCACCGGGAAAACGCGGGCGAAGAGCAGGAAGCAGGTAAAGAACAGTCCGAGCGATCCGATGAAGATGCCGGCCTCCACCCAGGTGGGTGAATACATGGTCCAGCTGGAAGGAAGGTAATCGCGGTGCAGGGAGGTAACGATGATTACAAAACGCTCGAACCACATCCCGATGTTCACGAAGATGGAGATGATGAAGGTGGCGAACACGCTTTCACGGAGTTTCTTCGACCAGAAGAGCTGCGGCGTGATCACGTTACAGGTCATCATGCTCCAGTAAGCCCACCAGTACGGACCGGTGGCGCGGTTGATGAAAGCATATTGTTCGTATTCAACTCCGGAGTACCAGGCAATGAAGAACTCCGTCAGGTAGGCTACTCCTACAATCGAACCGGTGATCAGGATGATCCTGTTCATCATGTCGATGTGATAAATGGTGATGTAGTCTTCCAGGGTGAGTACTTTACGGACAATGATGAGAAGGGTCTGCACCATGGCAAAACCGGAGAAGATCGCTCCGGCCACGAAGTAGGGCGGGAAGATGGTGGTGTGCCATCCGGGAACCACCGAGGTGGCAAAGTCCATGGATACGACGGAGTGTACTGAAAGTACCAGGGGCGTGGAAAGCCCGGCAAGCACCAGGGATACTTCTTCAAAACGCTGCCAGTTTTTGGCGGTGCCCACCCAGCCGAAACTGAGTATGGTGTAAATGCGTTTGCGCCATTTGGTGGTCGCACGGTCGCGGATTACCGCAAAATCAGGAATCAGTCCGGAATACCAGAACACCAGCGATACGCTGAAATAGGTGGAGATCGCGAATACGTCCCATACCAGCGGAGAGTTGAAGTTCACCCAGAGTGAACCGAACTGGTTGGGAAGGGGCAGCGGCCAGTAGGCCACCCAGGGGCGTCCCATGTGGGATACGATGAAACTCGCCGCGCAGATTACCGCAAAGATGGTCATCGCTTCCGCCGAACGGTTGATGGAGAGGCGCCACTTCTGACGGAACAGCAGGAGGATCGCTGAGATCAGGGTTCCGGCGTGACCGATACCCACCCACCACACGAAGTTGGTGATGTCCCAGGCCCAGCCTACTGTTTTGTTGAGTCCCCATACCCCGAGGCCGGTGCCAACAGTGTAGGAAACTGCTATCACCCACCAAAGGAAAGCGGCAAGTGAGACTGAGAAGGCTAGCCACCACCATTTGTTGGCTTTTGATTCAACCGGGCGGCAGACATCTTCAGTGATGTCGTGCCAGGTTTTGTCACCCAGGATCAGTGGCGGACGAAGTTCCGATTCTTTATGCATAAGAGAAGAATACTATACTGGAGGTTAATTTCTGTTTGGGTTATGCGTGATGTTTGGCAGCACTTTCTTCGGCACGGTTCCATACCTTGGTCTGGTAGAATACCGAGGGTTTGGTGTTGATTTCAGCCAGCAGGTGGTAGCTGCGCTCGTCTTTGAAGAGGGTGCTGATTTCGCTGTTCGGGTCGTTGAAGTCTCCGAATACGATCGCGTTGGTCGGGCATCCCTGGGCACAGGCGGTTTTGATTTCACCATCCTTCGGGCGACGTCCTTCTTTCTTGGCTTCCAGGCGGCCGTACTGGATGCGCTGGATGCACATGGAACATTTTTCCATCACCCCGCGTGAACGCACCGTGACATCCGGATTCAGCACCATCTTGCCCAGGCTGTCGTTCATGTTGTACGGGAACTGCTCGTTGTCGCTGTACTTAAACCAGTTGTAGCGGCGTACCTTGTAAGGGCAGTTGTTGGCGCAATAGCGGGTACCTACGCAACGGTTATACGCCATCATGTTGAGACCGTCGGAGCTGTGGGTGGTGGCTGCCACCGGACATACCGTTTCACAGGGGGCGTGGTTGCAGTGCTGGCACATCACAGGCTGGAACATCACCTGCGGATTTTCCGCGGCGGGAACTTCCATCTCCGCGTACATGTCGAGTTTACCCAGTCCTTTATCGGCGGCGTTGTGCTTGGTCGTATCGCTGGTGTAGTAACGATCGATGCGGATCCAGTGCATTTCGCGGGCACGGCCGATCTCATCCTTTCCTACCACGGGCACGTTGTTCTCCGCGTTGCAGGCAATGACACAGGCGCCGCAGCCGATACAGCTGTTCAGGTCGATGCCAAGTCCCCAGGCGTGGTTCACGCGTTCAAAACCCGGTGTCTTCTCGGTGGCCCAGAGGTCCAGCTCGGCCGGTGTTTTCGGCCCGTAGGGTGAGGCGATCAGCTCGGTGGCATTGCCGGCTCTGGGATCTTTCAGCCAGGCGGCCAGACTGGTTTCCTTCACGATTTCACGGCCCATCATGGTATGGTGGGTCTGTGTGGAGGCGAGTTTATAATCGTCTTCCACGGTCTTGCTCACGTTGGCTCCTGTGGCATAATACTTCATGCCGGCGGTAGTGAGGCTGACAAAAGGATAGGCGTTGAATCCTACATTGTTTCCGGCTTTGCCGGTTTTCGTACGTCCATACCCGAGAGCCACCGCAATGGTTTCATCGGCCACGGCAGGCTGCAGGAGCACCGGTCCTTTCACACTCACGTTGCCCACCTTCACTTCGATGATATTGCCCTGGCGCCATCCCATCTTCTCGGCATAGGCCGGAAGGACGGCGAAATAGTTGTCCCAGCAGATCTTGGTGATGGGATCGGGTAATTCCTGGAGCCATGGGTTGTTGGCAAATGCGCCGTTGCCCAGCCCTGCCTTTTCATAGGTCAGTACTTCGATGCCACTGGCGGGTTTGGCCAGCTGGCTTGCAGCGGCTGCCACATCACCGGTAAAGGCGCTCGCCCCGCCGATCACAAAGGCCGCTTCGAACACTCCGTCGCGTAGCGACTGATTCCAGAAGGCTTCAAAGGAACTGATGCCGGTCTGCATCGGGTAAATATTGGCTCTCCAGTAATCCTGGATATAGGTATAGTAATCCGGCTGCGTGGCTCCGGCCCATTTCATGATGCTTTCTGCCGCCTGACGGGTATTGAAGAGCGGGCGGATGGTGGGCTGCATGAGGCTGAAATGTCCTTTATAGGGTTCAGCGTCTCCCCATGATTCAAGGTAATGATGGTCGGGGCAGATGTAGTCGCAATACTGCGCGGTTTCATCTTCCCGGTCGGCCAGTGATATTTTGAGCGCCACTTTTGAGAGGGCCGCCTGGAAAGCTTTTCCATCGGGCAGGCTGTACGCCGGGTTGCAGTTCCAGAAAATGACGGCACCCAGGCTTCCGTTGCTCATGTCGCTCATCAGCTCCGCCACGGCGGTATCGTTGCTGCCTTTGAGGTTACAGCTGCGGTCGATGTCGATGGTGGCGCCGTAGTTACCGAGGAGATGGTTGATGGCATTCACCAGCACCTGCTCGTTCGGGTCGTTGGAACCACTGACGACTACACTCTTTCCTTTTGCAGCCACCAGTTCTCTGGCCACGGCGTCGAGGGTTTTATCAAGCGGAGTGGACACGGCATTGACCGCGGTGCCTCCGGCGAGTGCTGCTACTTTATTGTACAGGGAAGCCACGACAGCGGATTGCTGGCTGGGCTTGATCTTGTGACGCTGGTCGGCATTGGCACCGGAAAGTGAAAGCATCGCTTCAAACTGATGGTGTTTGGAGAGTGTCTTCCTGCCGTTGCGGAGCTTGCGTGTCTCTCCGTACTGACGGGCAAATTCAATCGGTGAAAGCCAGTTTTGCAGGAAATCGGCCCCGAAACTGACGATGACTTCGGCCTTGTCGAAACTGTAGGTGGGAACCACCGCCTTGCCAAAGGAAAGTTCATTGCCGCGGATGATGCCGTAATAGGACACCGCGTCATACACGATGTGCCGGGCTGTGGAGTACCTGGCGACGAAGTCGGCAATCGCCTTCTTCGCGGAGGGACTGTAGAGGGAAGAGGTGACAATGGCAATTTTCCGGTCGGAAGCAATCTGCTGGTTGAGCTTCGCAATGATCTCCGCGTCCACCGTCGCCCAGTCGCTGCGCTTCTTGTTCGCCATGGGCTGCTGCAAGCGGGCATGGTCATAGAGGCTCAGTACCGAAGCCTGGACCCTCGCGTTGGTGGCGCCTTTCGTGACGGAGGAAAGTTCATTTCCTTCGATTTTGATCGGGCGGCCCTCACGGGTCTTTACCAGGATGCTGCAATAGTCGGAACCATCCGCGTACGTAGAGGCGTAGTAGTTAGGAATTCCCAGCGTTACTTCCTCTGGTTTTACCACATACGGAATGGCCTTTTTTACAGGCGCTTCACAGGCAGCCAGGGAGGCAGCGGCGACGCTGAATCCGAGAAATTTCAGGAAGTCTCTGCGGGAACTTGAAGATCCGGAGTCGGCTTTCTTTTGGATCGCTTCGTCCAGGGGCAAGTGTTCAAAAAACTCATTGTCGCGCAGGCGTACAAATTCAGGATCATTGTTGAGCTCTTCAACACCTTTCCAATATCGTTTTTCCATAACGGTCTTGGTGCTTTTACCGGGGGTTTATTTTGGATTGCTTTTTAAAGACAATCTTGTTGGTTCTGTTCATTAATAGTGGCAACGGGCACATTCCGTTCCACCGAGTTTTTCAACGGTCAGCTTCACATCCGGACCGTATTGCTTTTTCATTTTCTCATGGAGCTCGGTGTAGTAACCGTTGTTTTCGGTCTTCACCTGGCTGTCGCGGTGGCACTGGATGCACCATCCCATGGTAAGGGGCGAGAACTGCGACATGGTTTCCATGGTCTCCACGGGTCCATGGCAGGTCTGACACTCTACGCCACCCACTTTCACGTGCTGGGCATGGTTGAAATAGGCCAGATCGGGGAGATTGTGGATACGCACCCATTCAATCGGCTTGGTTTTACCGGTATAGGCCTGCTTGTCCACATCCCAGCCGATGGCTTCGTAAATTTTAGCGATTTCGGTGGTGCCGTACTGCGGCCCTTTCTTCACATACTTGTGACAGTTCATGCACACGTTCGGCGAAGGGATGCCGGCATTTTTGGATTTCTCCGCGCCGGAGTGACAATAACGGCAGTCGATTTTATTCTGACCCACGTGCAACTGATGTGAAAACTTGATGGGTTGATCCGGAGCATAACCCTGCTGTATGCCGATACCGGCCAGGGCATTCCATCCTTCGACGCTACCCCAGACAAAACCAACAATGAGCAGGAGGGCAATCAGTTTCTTGTGTTCGCGGATCCAGTGCTTTACACCGGCTTTCCCGCGCAGTATTACCGGCTCCGGCACACCGTTGCGCTGGTCGACGATACGCTGCAGGCCTTTTTGAACACGGTTCAGAATCAGGAACAGGGCAATGAGCAGGATGGTAACCAGCAGGAGGATCAGCGGAAAATTATCACTGCCTGCCGCTGCGCCGGCATCCGCCGCAGGAGCACCCGCAGCACCCGCCGCAGGCGCGGCCGGAGCGGCTTCACTCTCCGCTTTGATATAAGCAATGACGGCTTTCACCTCATCGTCGCTGAGGCTGAAAGCGGGCATGGCTACTTTGTTGAATTGCTCGTAAACCTTTACCGCCTGAGCATCACCGGCCTTCACCATGGCCTGTGAGTTTTTAATCCACTTGATCAGCCAGTCTTCCTTGTACTTTAAGTGTACATTCTTCAGCCCAGGCCCTACCACCACGTCTTCACCCGTTACGTGACAGGCGGTACAGTTGGCTTTGAACAAGGCAGCCCCATCCGGTTGAGCCACCAGCGGGGTTTGGAAGATTACGATCAGGAATAATACTAACAACTTGGATGTCAGGTGCCTGTATGCGTAATGTAGCATATGCTAGAAATATTTTTAAGGGTTCTAAGTAGCTCTATTTTTACCGATTGGTGACAATACAGCCTAATTTTCCAGTCGCCAAATTTAGTAGAAACTCTAACTCCAACCGTTTTTTTAAACAAAAAATCAAAAATTTTGACAATTGGTCTTTCCTTCTGCAAGTTGAATGAACAGCCTCCATGATCCGCCGGCAGGAACAGGCATGCCATTATTTTCCACAGGATATTTTTTAATCCTGCTAATCAGATCCTTATAACATTTGTCAGGAGATTATTGTTCATCCATTCTAAGATTCCCGGGCGATTCATATCCATGCAATCTCCGTGACTTCTTCCTTTTCCTTATACATCTGAAGTTCAAACAACTAAATTTCACAAAGGCAATCCTTCCTTTTTCGATCTTTGTGGCATGCGCATCCTGCTGCTGCTCCTGGTCTGCATTTCCCCTTGTATCGCTTCGGCTCAAAAGCTGCGCAGCGACAGTCTGGCCAATGAACTGGTTCAAAGGCACAAGAGGGTGAATGCCGCGAAAATGAGCATGCCTGGATTCAGGATCCAGGTGTACTTTGGCACCGAACGAAACAAAGCGCAGGAAATACGCGCCGAATTTTTGCAGGTTTTTCCGGATTGCCCGGCTTACCTTGTTTATCATCAACCCAATTTTAAAGTGAGGGTTGGCGATTTTCGAAACCGTCTGGAGGCGGCAGGTTTCCTGAAAAAGATGGGCGACCG
>JAEUTF010000095.1 GCA_016788185.1 Bacteroidia bacterium
ATCTACCGTTTTGGAGGCTGACAAATAGGTGATCATGGAGTACATCGCCGTCTCCAGGGAAAGGAAATAGGCTGCGGCAGTGAAGATGAAGATGTTGAGCAGGGTAATAATGTCGCCGACCGTGGTGCCGAGCTTCTTCGAAAGAAAGATGGCCAGCACTTCTGTTCCATCGATCACCGAACCTCCCCGGATCGCAAGGCCGATGCCTGCACCGAGGAAGAAGCCGCCAAAAATAGCCACCAGAATCTTTTCATGGGTAATGTCAGGAAATGGAACAGTGGCCATGACGATGGCCAATGTGATGATAGCACAGGTGGTTTTGATGGCAAATTGTTTGCCGATCACCTTTAGGCCCAGAATCATAAATGGAAAATTAACTACAAGGATGGTAACCGCCAGTGAAAATCCGGTAAGTTCGGCGATCAGCAGGGATATGCCCGTAGCTCCGCCGTCAATGAAAAGGTTGGGGAGAAGGAAACTTTTCAGTCCGAAGGCGGCTGAGAAGATTCCCAGAAGAATTAAAAAAATCTCTTTAATAGTGATGAGAAGATTAATCCGGAAATTGCGATAGCCCTTTGCCCGTTCAAAACTGCTGGTGTCATGGCCCGTGGTGCTGCTTCGAACAAAAAGCGAATACAGATAACGGTTTAACCTCTTTCTCATTTTTCTGTTATTAAATCGTGGCCTCCATCTGAAAAATTACTCTTTTATCCGAATGGATTTCGTGAAGTTCAGCTAGCCTTCAGGCAGTTGTTTTCTCCTCTTTAACCGGTGTATTTTGTGGATACTGATACCACCGGAAATTCATCCAAACGTTCAAAGCCGGTGTACGGACTTTGTATGGGGCCCTAAAATAATCAAACCGGACGAATGCTCGTCCGGTTTGACACGGGAATGAAATGAAATATCCTGAATCAGAGAATTTAACGAATCAGGCTGAAGGTGCCTGTGTATTCGTAGTATTTCCCTTTTATGCTCGTAATCTTGATCAGATACGTATACAGACCCTCCGGAGCCGAATTACCGTCCCGGCCATTGCCATCCCATGGGCGGAAGAAAGAGTCGGTTGTGTAAACGAGTTGTCCCCAGCGGTTAAAGACCAGCATGTCGTAGGATTGTACATTCAATACCGGTGTTCCGTCAAAGAATACGTCGTTTTTGCCATCGTTGTTAGGCGTGAACGCATTGGGTACGAAGAATGGAACCACTTCCAGGTTGGTTTCATATTCGTCATAACAATTCACACCGTTAAATGCAATCAGTTTGATTTTTAAGCTGCCTACCTGATCGAACACGTGCGAGGGGTTTACTTCCTCTGACGATTGTCCGTCGCCAAAGCTCCATTTGTAGCGGGTGGAGTTTACGGATTGGTTATTGAACGACACTTCGGAATTGAATACACTGACTATGCGGGCGGATTGCCCGAATTCGGCCTCCGGAAAAGGAGGAATCACCACGGATACGAGCATGGCTTCATCATCGGTGCAGCCGGTCGGACTTTCGATAAAAAGGGTTGTATTGTATTCTCCCGGTAAGGCGTAAACGTGCGAAGGAGATTTTTCCGCGGACGTGCCTCCGTCACCAAAATTCCAGGTAAAGGTGGATCCGGTTTCGTACGTCGAGGTGTTCTCAAATTTTATCCTGATCTCTTCACAGGTGATGTTCTGGTTCGGGTTGTAACTGGCCACCGGAAGCGGGTGTTCGTTCAGAGTGACCCCGCGGCTGCTGCTGCAACCGTTTGCGGTAGTTACCGTAACCGTGTAAATGCCGCCATCCTTTACCTGGATAAAGGGATCGGTGCTTCCGTTTGACCAAAGGTAGCTTCCCTGACCGCCCGGTGTTTCAAGCCGCGTGCTGTCGCCGCTGCAGATATCCAGATCGCCGGTGATGGCCACAAGCGGTAAGGGGTGTACCTGTAAGTCGAAGAGGGCAGAGCCGGTGCAGCCGAACAAATCAGTAACGGTTACCGAATAATTCCCTGCAGCACTGACGGTTTGTATGGCGCCGGATCCACCGTTCGACCACGTGTACAGTACATAGCCGCTTCCGGCATTGAGCACGGCACTCTGTCCGTCACATATATCGGAAAGACCTGTTATGGCAGGAACCGGATTGGCATGCCAGGTGACCTGTCCGGCGGTGCTGTTGCTGCAACCATTCAGATCGCTGACGGTAACGGTGAAGGATCCCGAATTGTTCACTGTGATCGAAGCAGCCGTACTGCCGTTCGACCAGACATAGCTTGTAAAAGTTCCGGGTTGCAGGGTAGCTGACGCTCCGTCGCAGATATCGGTATTGGCAGGTAGTTGTGGCTGGGGAAGGGGATTTTCAGTGACGGAATAACTGGCCGACCCGCTGCATCCGTTGTTGTCCGTAACCGTCAGCACATAGGTGCCGCCGTTGACGATGACGATCTGGGCTGCTGTCGCTCCGTTTGACCAGAGGTAATTGCTGAAATTGCCCCATGAACTCAGTGTTACATTGTCACCGGTGCAGAAGGCGGCGGCGCCATTGATGGCTGCCATGGGCAATGGATTCACTGTAAGGTTTTGTGAGGTGGTGCCGGTACATCCGTTCAGGTCGGTGACAATGACCGTATAGACGCCGGAAACAGTGGGTTGGATTTGTGCAGTGACCGCCCCGTTCGACCAGGCATAGGAGGCAATGCCCGGCTGGTTGGCATCCAGCAGTCCGGAAGTCCCCTGACAAACGGTAAAGGTGCCGGTTATCACAGGCAGAGGATTGTTGTTGACGGTTACAGTCTGTGCCGTACTGGCACTGCAGCCGTTGTTGTCCGTTACAGTCAGGGTATAGACACCAGCGGTAGCAGGTTGAATGCTACCGGCTGTAGAGCCGTTCGACCACAGATAACTCATGCCGGCTGGTGCAGCCTGCAGGTTGGCAGCGGCACCCTGGCAAACGGCCGTCACACCGCTGATCTGAGGAACCGGCAGGGCCCAGGCATTGATGGAAAAAGAACTGCTGCCGCTGCAGCCGTTGGCCGCCGTGACGGTCACCGTGTAAGTGCCGCCAGTGCTGACCTGGATCTGTCGTCCGCTTCCGCCAGTCGACCACTGATAGGAGGCATATCCGCTGCCGGCATCGATGATGGCATTGCTGCCCGTGCAAAAGCCGGCCGGCCCGCTGACCACCGCCGGCGTGAACGGCAATGCGGTAAAGTTCACACTCGTGGTACCGGAACAGCCGTTGGCATCCGTAACGGTGACGGCATAGGTGCCACTGCTGTTCACTGTGATGCTGGAACCACTGCTGCCATCCGACCAGGCATAACTGCTAAAGCCACTGCCGGCACTCAAGATGGAACTGCTGCCCTGACAGGCACTGAGGTTTCCGGAGATGACAGGCAGGGGGTTGCTGTTCACATTAACCGCCTGCGTAACCGTACCGGTACAGCCATTGCCATCGGTAACCGTGACGGTATAGCTCCCCGAGACCGAAGGTTGAATGCTGCTGCTTACCGCTCCGTTTGACCAGAGATACGTCATGCCCGAAGGGTTGGCGATGAGGTTCGCATTGGCGCCCTGGCAAATGGCGGTTACGCCGCTGATGAAGGGAAGAGGAGGATTGAAAACCACGATGAGCTGACTGGCGCTTCCGCTGCAGCCGTTCGCATCCGTAACGGTTACATGATAGGTTCCCGGAAGGGAAACGTTGGTGGTGGAAGTGGAGGAGCCGGTTGACCAGGCATAGCTGCTGTAACCGTTGCCTGCCGATAATACTGAGTTGGTGCCGAGACAGAAGTCGAAGTCACCGCTGATAACCGGTACAGGGTTGGCCAGCACGTTCAGGCTGAAATTATTTGTAGCGGTGCAACCGTTAGCATCGGTGACGGTAACCGTGTAGGTGCCACTGGTGCCGGCCGAAATGGTAGCGGTGTTTTGTCCGCCCGACCAGAGGTATTGGCTGAAAGGGGCCGATGTGGAAAGGATGGTATTGCTTCCCTGACAGATGCTGGCCTGCCCGTTGATGCTCACCGCAGGGTTCGGGTTTACACTGACGCTGACAGAGGTAGGGCTGGGGCAGAAGCCCGGTGCGGTCGGGGTTACGGTATAGGTGCCGGCCGTATTTACCGTAATGCTTTGTGTGGTGGAGCCGTTCGACCATAAAACACCGGAGGAAGAAGCGGTGAGGGTCACGCTGCCGCCCTGGCAGAAAGTGGTCGGGCCGGAGGGATTGATGCTGAGCGTGAGACCGGAAAGAAGGTTAACGGTAATCGTATCCGTTATATCGGAGCAGTTGCCGCCAAAGGAAACGGTACAGTGAAAACTTCCCGGGTTGTAAACGGTGATGCTCTGGCTGGTGGCCCCGTTCGACCATTGATAACTCAGTCCCGGGGTGGCGGTAAGTACCACACTGTCGCCGGGACAGAAATCCGTCGGGCCGCTGGCGCTCAATACCGCTGCCGGGTTGGTGAACTGCACATAGATCAGCGCCGAGAAGGCAAAGCACAAGGGTGGGTTGGCGATAGAAGTGTAATAAATGCCGGGTTGGGTCACCCAGATGGACGTGGTGGTATCTCCCGTGGACCAGAGCGGAGCACGGCAGGCATTCACGGCAAGTTGTATGGAATCGCCGGGGCAGATGTACAGGGTATCGCCCTGTTGTGTGTACTGACCCGCGGTGGTCATCACCGGGATTTCTCCTACGGACTGAAACGAGTTGCCTTCCAGAAATACGCCGGAGTCGAAGGCGCCGTCGCAGAAATCCTCAACGGCCAGTTTGATGTGATAGGTTTCACAGGGACAAACCTGGGTGGCAGCGGTCAGCACCGTCGTCATCCCGTCGTATTGTACGGTGGTACCACCGGTATTGTCAAGAAAATATGCACAATTGGTACATGGCCCGTTCGGGGAAGTCCCGCCGGGAGCATTACCGTTGTTTACGTTGTTGATGGTGATCGGCGTCGTGGTGCCGGGAATCAGCGCGATGTTTCGCTTGCCGACAATGCCCGGCCCGTTGATAAAAAACCCGAAGACATCATTACAGGTGGTACCAACATAATCGTGATATTCTTCGGATGCCCAGACATAACGGAAGCGGACCGAGTCGGTGGCGACGGTGAAATCAAACTGTAAAATGGCGGCATCCTGGGGATTGGAACCTCCCGGATTCAGCAGATTCAGGTCTGGATCCGAGCCCGCACCCGTCGGAGATCCCGAGCCGGTGGCATTGTTGGGACCGATGGCGTTGGTAACGGCACCGGAGGTGAGAAGAATGCCATTGGCAATGCCCACGTTGCAGGCTCCGGCGCAACTAAAACTCCCGCGCGCGGTTGCTCCCCCGCTATAGGTGATGTTGGAAGCCGAAACACCCGGACCCAGCAGGATGTTGGTGACCAGTTGTGCGGGGGTGGGGGCGGAACTGACCGTTAATTGTGCCTGAACCGTGGTAAAACAGCAGAGAAAAAGAAGGGCAAGGAGTGTTTTGGGTTGTATTCCTGGAATCATTTCCTAAGGATTTAATAATCAAATATAAGGCTATAACATCATAAGCCCGCATGCGAAACAGGGC
>JAEUTF010000133.1 GCA_016788185.1 Bacteroidia bacterium
TTGTCCGGAAGTATGATGGAAGGCTTGAGCCGCATGTACCACGACGGTCATGGTGATGGAGAAGTACGGTATCTCTATAAAATCCTGGCGGAAGCGGAACAATCCGTCGATTACCTGTACAGGCAATCAAAAGTGTACAAGGCAAAAATGGAGTTTCCGAACAGCGAGCTCGGGCGGGATCTCAAATTGATATCTGAACTTATTAACGCCGGAACCTCAACCAGGGTCTATTATGTTTCACTGAGTGGCTTTGATACGCATATCAACCAGAAGATCCAGCAGGACAGGGGGCTTCGGATTTACGGGGAGGCACTTGCGGCATTTGTCAGAGAGTTGAAAGCCGGTGGCCGATGGCAGCAGGTGATGGTTATGACTTTTTCGGAGTTCGGAAGACGGGTAGAGCAAAATGCCAGCGCCGGCACCGACCATGGCAAGGCCAACTGCCTGTTCCTGGCCGGTGGTTCACTAAAAACCAAAGGCATCTACAATGCCTTGCCTGATTTAGGAGATTTGCAGGAGGGGGATTTACGGTATTCAGTTGATTTCCGATCCGTTTATGCCGGACTGCTGAAAGGCTGGCTGGGTACAGATCCGTCAACCATCCTGGGCGGTGATTTTGAACTGTTCCTTGTTTAGCCTTCGTCTTCAGAGTCCTCTGAACCGGAAAGCAGGGTTTTGGAAAAAATGTTTAGCTTAGCAATGAATTATAAGCATGATGAATATTCCGGAAATAAACTGGGTAGGTTTTTTCTCATCTACCTTTCTCGCCATCGTATTCCTGCAATCAGGATTGGACAAAGTGATCAATTACAAGAGGGAATTAGGCTGGATACAGCAGAAATTCGTAAAAAATGCCCTGTACCACTACGTGAGCTCTCTTTTCCTGGTCCTTACTTTTTTTGAGTTGCTGAGCGGGGCCTTATCCCTGGGCGGTGTGATTCATCTGCTCACCAGCAAGGATCCCTATGTGGCCATGTGGGGTGCCTGGTTTTCATCGCTTACCATGCTGATGTTGATTTTCGGTCAACGGGTAACTAAAGACTACTCAGGAGCCGCCACCCTGGTGCCCTATTTCATTGCCAGCCTGATCGGATTATATTCCTTATCGGCCTGAGTATTTTCAGTACCGGATCAGCTTGGAGACCACCGAGGCTGTGCCGTCGTTGATTTCAAGCAGGTAACTTCCGTTGGGAAGGTTGTGGCGTAGCTTCCATTCATTCAGGGCGCCATACACTGTTTCAAAATTACTTCTGGTTACAAGCCGGCCCGACAGATCAAAGATCGACAGCGTAGCCTGTTTGCTGTTTTTTGCATGGAAAACGATCGTAAGGATTTCGTCTGCTCCCAGCGGATTCGGAAAGACATGAACCAGGAGGTTGGCCGGCAATGTGTACTCCTCAAGATTGAGTAAACTGTTTGCAAGGGTTAAATTCGGGATTCCATAGCCAAGTTGGGTATCGGGATTGCTGAATTGGCTGGCGCTGCGTTTTACCGCCTGTATAATCTCCATGTTGCTTCGTTGCGACCATGCCTGCCAGAGACAGGCTACTGCTCCGGCCAGTACGGGTGAGGAAAAAGAAGTGCCATTTCCCATGGTCGGTTGATTGTTGCTGTACGGTGAATACAGCCATGTGTTTTGACCCATGGCTGCCACATCCGGCTTGACTCTGTTGTCGGCGGTTGGTCCGTTGCCACTAAAGGAGGCGTAAGTTCCGCTGAAATCAACTGCGCCAACAGCCAGGATGGAGTCGGCATCAGCCGGTGCGCTGATGTAGTTCCAGGGGCTGTTTCCTTCATTCCCGGCACTGTTCAGCACGAGCATCCCTTTTTTTGCCGCCCAATCAGCGGCGATGGTAGCCGGGTTGGTGTTGCCGTCCATGTCGCTGTAAAAGTGATTCTGGGTCGGGTCGTCAAAGAGGGTATAGCCCAGGGAACTGTTGATGATGTCGGCTCCCGCACTGTCTGCATATTCCGCGGCAACCGACCAGTTGTACTCTTCAATCAGGTATTCGGATCCTGCGTCTTCGGAGCGCAACAGAAGGTAGGAAGCATGCGGTGCAGTACCGACAAGGGTATCGGGAACGTTGGCGGCCATACAGGATAGAACGGCTGCCCCGTGGTAGTGGTCGTCGTATACATCGGCTTCATGATCCACAAAATCCCAGGTGCCGATGATCTGGTTGTTGTTTAAAATGCTGTCGAAGCAGGTCATCAGCGGCAGGTCGAGGAATCCGGCGTCAATCACCGCAATGAGCATGCCTTCGCCGGTGTACCCCTGATTGTGTAGTTGTGCAAGGCCCAGCATATTCACCTGGTCGTTGGCAAAACCGTAATTGAAACTGTTTGAAGCGGCGCCTGAGGAGGTACGCAAACCGATATTTCCGGTTCGTTCAAGCAGCGGTTCGAACTTGACCTGGGAGGAGGAACCGGTTGCACCGTAACGTCCTACATTGTTGAAGATATTCACGTAGGGGAGTTGGTTGATGCTGTTCAATACGGCAGGACTACCGGCCTGAATGATGGCCGCATTGAACCACTTACTGGTATTCAAAATAACGGCGCCTGCATTCACAAGTCCCTGCACATATTGGGGATTCACGGGGAGGTCGCTGATGTCGATGGCCAGACCCTGATTCATTCTGCGGTCAATGGCCCTTTGCGAAAGAAACTGAAGGGGATTGGCCAGGGAGTAGGGGGAATTGTTTTTATCGGTAAAAAAAACCACAAATCGGTCCTGTGAAATGGCAGGGAAAAAATATGAAACAAGAAGCGCAAGGAGTACCAGCCGGATTTTCATGGAGAATATGACGTTAACTTTTCTGTATAGATAGAGCCGGAGATGGTGTCGCCGGTGAGGAAACTGAATCCAAGGTCGGAAATTATCCGGTAATACATCCCCACGGACCTGGCATATCGTTCTTCAGCATAATAGTCGTTGAGCAGATTGGCCGGTTCATCGTCCTGAATGACCCGTACCGTTTCACTGAAACTGAGTGAATTCATGCTTCCGGGTACTCCCACCGACTGGTATTCGAAAGCGCGGGCGCCCAGAATGTTGTAAGCGTTTCCATTCCAGTTTACTCCGGTTGAGCAGGGGAATACGAGCTTTACAAGGCGAATGTTGTCTTCTACTTTTTCGGCTCTCAGTTTATCTCTGTACGACGACCACACTTTGTAAATGATCCAGTTCCCGCTGCTGTCGGCTTTAAAGCGTTCGATGCGTTGTGCCAGCCTGCCCTGGTTGTCAATAAAAGTTCCGGCATGTACTTCTTTCAGCGAATAACTCACTGTATCCCGTATGGAAAAAAATTCATCCCAGTAGACAGAGTCCACCTGGTAATAGCGGGTGATGCCTGAATCTGAAGGGAAATAGTCAAGGCTTGGATCCAAAGGTGTGTTCACTGCAGATTCATCGTCCTGCTTGTTACAGGCCGAAAGTATAGCGGTGAGGGATAAAAAAAGTCCTGCTTTCAGAAGAGTGTTCATGGTATCAAATTTAACCATGGTTTTACGTTTCAAGCGGTTTTTAGTTCTGATTTTTCAGCGACTTTTCAATGAAACCTCCCCCGATCACATCGTCTCCTTCGTAGAATACGGCGCTTTGGCCCGGGGCCACTGCTTTAACGGGCGCATGAAAGGTTACCCGCATGGTATTTCCATCCTGAACCAACTGGCTGAAAGTGCCAGGGTCTTTGTATCGGATCTTTGTTAAGGCTTCCTGTCCCTCAGAAATACCGGCATATTTTACCAGATTGATATTGCGGACCATCATACTTTGACGTTGCAGGTCTTCAATTTCGCCCAGAACAACAGTGTTTGACTCTGGTTTGATTTCGGTAACGTAAAGGGCGGAACCCACCGCTACCTCCAGTCCTTTGCGCTGTCCGATGGTATAGAAGGGATATCCCCGGTGTTTACCAAGTACCTTTCCGTTTTTATCCACGAAAGAACCTCCTTCCAGTTGATTTTCAAGTTCAGGAACCCGGTGTTTCAGGAAGGAGCGGTAGTCGTTGTCGGGAATAAAGCAAATTTCATAACTCTCGCTCTTGTTGGCGAGATCGTGTAAACCCATGTCACGGGCCATCTGACGGATAGCGCTTTTTTCAAATCCTCCGATCGGAAACATGGTTCTGGACAAACATTCCTGGCTGACTCCCCATAACACATAGCTTTGATCTTTGGTGGGATCCAAGCCTCTTGAAATGACATAGCGTCCGTTTTCTTCACGAACCTTTGCATAATGTCCCGTCGCTATGAATTCGCAATTCAGCATATCCGCTCTCTTCAGCAAGGCCTCCCACTTGATGTGTGTATTGCACATGACACAGGGATTCGGTGTGCGCCCGGCAAGGTACTCATCCACAAAATTGTCAATGACGGATTCTCCGAACTCGGTACGGATATCCAGAATATAGTGCGGGAAGCCGTATTGCACCGCGATACTACGGGCATCGTTGATGGAATCGAGGCTGCAGCATCCCGTTTCTTTCTGACCGGTGCCAGCACTGGCATAGTCCCAGGTTTTCATGGTGAGACCTACTACTTCATAACCTTGCTGATGCAGGAGGATGGCTGCGACCGAACTGTCGATGCCTCCGCTCATGGCCATTAATACTCTTCCTTTGGTGTGCATTGCGTTTGCAAATATACGACAAATGCCAAAAGGAATTTTGTAATATACAGAAAATCAACACTTTAATTTGAGCCGGAGTGTTGCAAGCCTTTAAACTGAATTTCAAACAGTTCACGGTAGTGCCCGCTTTTGGAAATCAGCTCTCTGTGATTGCCGCTTTCAACAATTTTGCCATGTGACATCACCATGATGCGGTCGGCATTCTGGATGGTGGCAAGACGGTGCGCGATGACGATGGAGGTACGTTGCGAAGTCAGGCTTTCGGTAGCGCGCGTAATAAGTTCCTCGGTATCCGAATCAATGCTGGAGGTGGCTTCATCCAACACCAATACAGAGGGGTTGTAAGCATAGGCACGGATAAAGGAAATCAATTGGCGTTGTCCGGTGGATAAAACACCGCCTCGTTCCTGCACCACAAAGTTGTATTTCCCGGGAAGTGATTCGATAAAACGGCCGGCTCCAAGTTCCTTCACAGAGGCTTCAATCCGTTCAAGGGGAATGCGGTCGTTGTATAGGGTTATGTTGTTTAATACCGTGTCGGAAAACAGAAAAACATCCTGCATGACCATGCCGATATTTCGCCGGAGTATATCCAGTTTATACTGTTTAACATTAATCCCGTCTATCAGAATTTCTCCTTTGCTCACTTCGTAAAAGCGGTTCAGCAAATGAATGATGGTGGATTTACCCGCCCCGGTGGCACCGATGAAGGCAATCATTTCACCGGGCAATATTTTAAAACTGATGCCTTTCAGGACCCAGTTGGGATGTTGTTGCTTCTCTGTAAAATCGTAAGCAAACCACACATCCCTGAATTCAATGTGTCCCTTGATATTGTCGGGAGCCAGTTCACCGGTATCGTCAGGAAGTGCATCTTCATCCATCACTTTAAAAATCCGTTCAGAGCTGACCATACCCATCTGAAGGGTGTTGAACTTGTCTGCAAGCTCACGGATGGGTCTGAAAAGAAGGTTGATGTACATGATGAAAGCCACCAAATCCCCGAAAGTCACCTCTTCACGGATTACACCGGCGGCCCCCCACCAGACAATGAGTCCGATGGAGATGGCAGACAGGATCTCCACCACCGGAAAGAAGATGGAATAATACCAAACCGAACGGTTGTTGGCTTTCCGGTGTTTGTCGTTGATGGTTTCAAAGCGCTTTAGTTCCTCCTGCTGGCGGCTGAAGATCTGGACGATTCGCATGCCGGTAAGGTGTTCCTGAACGAAGGTGTTGAGCGCGGCTACCTGTGTACGCACTTCCCCAAAAGTTTCTTTAATCTTGTTTTTAAAGATATTGGTGGCGATGATCAGCAGGGGGATGGTACTGAGACTAATCAGGGAGAGCCGCCAGTCGAGTGCAAACATGACGCTGATAATGACAAAAAGCTGCAGAAAATCACCGATGATCACGATGAGTCCTTCCGAAAAGATATCGGCAATGGTTTCCATGTCGGAGACACTTCGTGTAACGGTGGTGCCTACGGGTGTTTTGTCGAAATAGCTGAGCCGGAAATGACTCATGCGACGGAAGAGGGCAAGGCGCAGGTCGCGGATAACATGCTGCCCCAACAGATTTGTTTGCCAGGAGTGAAAGTACTGAAGCAGAGACTGAAGGACCAGTACCACAAGCATGAGGCCACTCATCAGGATCAGGCCGTTTACATCGGGAGGTACCAGGAAATGATCAAGGATATACTGGGTCAGCAAAGGCCTTACCGGCCCCAGCAACGATAGCGCAATGGTGAGCGCAATGGATGTATAGAAAATGCGCTTGTAGGGTGAAGCGTAGCGGAAGATTCTTCTCAGCAGATGAAGGTCAAAAGCTTTCCCGGATACGCTCATGTCTGAAACGGATACACTCTTTCTGATGGCAAATAGGGGTAACAGATTTCCTCAAGAAACAAACCTTGTGAAGGGGCCGCTTTCCCGGCTTCCCCCCGGTTGTGTCCATCCAATATTCCCTTAAATTCCTCAACCGTGATTTTCGAAAGCCCGACTTCAATAAAGGTACCGGTCATGGCTCTGACCATGCCTCTCAGAAATCGGTTTGAAGAGACATTCAACTGCAAAAAACGACCTTTATCCAACCAGGAACATTCCGTTATCCTGCACAAATTGTTCACCTGCTGTCCGCCGCTTTTTGCGAAACAGCTGAAATCTTCGCGTTGCAGGCAGAGCGCTGCCGCTTCGTTCATTTTGTCAAGGTCAAGGGCATGCTGGAAATACCAGGCATACTCGTAAAGAAAGGGGTCGGGTTTACGAAGGATGTAGTAACTGTACGATCGTTTAACCGCATCGAACCTCGCGTGCGCCTGGTCATGAACGCTGAAAACAGAAAAGACCCGAATGTCTTTTGGCAAAATAGCATTCAGTTGAAAGGTGAAGTGACCGGGATCTTTCAGATCATCTTCGAGGTCAAAATGGGCAAAAAACTGTGATGCATGAACACCCGTATCCGTTCTGCCGCATCCGGTCGTCTCCACCTGCCCGCGGCAAAGAACCCTCAGGGCCTTGTTGAAGGTTTCCTGAACGGAAAGGGCATTGGGTTGTATCTGCCAACCATGGTAGCTTGTTCCCCGGTAAGCCAGGCTGGCGAAATATCTGGGCATCGCTCAAAGATAGTGTTCACCCGGTAATGGCTTTTGTAATGAAACATGAAACTTCGATAAACTACTGAAGTAAAAACCCTTAAATTACCTGTAAAAGTCATCTTATGTATCAGCCCTGGACACCTTCGTGGGTCAAACGACATTTTATCAATTATGGCTCGACCGATGACATTCCGGAGGACGTTTTTCAGCGAATCCGGCAGGCATTTCAAAAGCAGTACAGCCGTGAACCTCTTGTCAGTATTGTCATGATAGCTCACAATGAAGAGCGGACCATTCTGAGGTCACTTTCCTCCCTATCGGAGCTGAATTCCAGCTATCCGGTCGAATTGATTGTGGTAAACAACAATTGCAGTGACCGAACCCAGGAAATCCTCGACCGTTGCGGCGTGCATTCCGTCAGTCAGCCGATTCAGGGTGCTGGCTCTGCCCGGGATGCCGGCATTCAGATGGCGAAGGGGAAATTTCATTTGTGTGCGGATGCTGATACCATTTATCCTCCCGGATGGGTGGATGAAATGATCGCTCCGCTGGAACAAGGGGACGCGATTTGTACCTACGGCGCCGTTTCTTTTCTTCCGGACGGGAAGCTATCAAGGTTTACGCTCTCTTTTTACGAGTTGATTAAATCAGCGGTGATAAGCCTGAAAGCCATCCGCAGCCCCGAATGGGTGGCTGGTGGAGCCAGCATGGCTTTCTTTACCCGCATGGGAAAGCAAATTGGCTGGAGAACCGACCTGAAAAGGGGAGAGGACAGTCAGATGGTATTGTCCATGAAACGATTCGGGCACATCCGCCAGGTCACAACAGAAGCGGCAAGGGTATGGACCTCTGCCAGAACACTGGATCGTGAGGGGAGTTTTGCGCGTGTTATCGTGAGCCGGGTGAGAAAGGAATTGAACAAAATTCATTTCAGTCTGACCAATTCAGGTCAGAGCGCCTGATCAGGGCAATGCTTTGACAATATTCACAAAACTCCTCGACTTGAGCGAGGCACCGCCAATCAGACCTCCATCCACATCCGGTAAGGAAAAAAGTTCACGGGCATTCTGATCGTTGCAGCTGCCGCCGTAAAGGATGCTGGTGTTTTCTGCAGCTTCCTGCCCGTATTTTTCAGCAATCCTCTGTCGTATGAAGGCATGCATTTCCTGAGCTTCGGCCGGACTTGCCGTTAAGCCGGTACCGATAGCCCATACCGGTTCATAGGCCAGGATGCATTTGCCGAAGGCGGACGGGCTGAGATGAAAAATCCCTTCCTCCAGTTGTGATCGTACCACATCAAAATGCTTTCCGCTTTTCCTTTCTTCCAGCTGCTCTCCCACGCAATACAGCGGCCGCATCCCGGCATGAAGTATACTGTTAATCTTTTCAGCCAGGAGTACATTGTCCTCACCGTAATACTGTCTTCTTTCGGAATGCCCCACCAGGACATATTTGCAGCCGTAGGAACTCAGCATCGCTGCTGAAACTTCGCCGGTATAAGCCCCGCTTGCTTTGTCGGAACAGTTTTGTGCACCCACCGCTATTCGTGCATCCGAAGCCACCAATTGATGAATGGCTCCTAAATGAATGAAAGACGGAAATAGAATGATTTTAACCGGCCTTGATTCCTCGTCGTTGAGCATCCCGGTAATCTCCGCAACAAGTGAAAAAGCTTCATCGCGAAGCAAATTCATTTTCCAGTTTCCCGCAACAATTTTACGCGCCATTCCTGAGTGATCTTGATGTGACAAAGATAGCTTTTTATCCGCAGCGATGCAGGCTGATACAGAAAGGGAAATCCGGTAGCGCGGCTATAGGATTATTGATAAAAGGTATCGGATGCGCCAAGGACAGGCTTCACTGAAGCCGGATTCACGTTCGTATTCAAAAAGGATAAACGAAGAGATGCATACATTTACCTGCAAAACGAAGCAATGGTCCTACGAATACTAGAAGACAGGGTCCCTGGATTTCCCGGAACCCATCAGGCTGTGGTCTTTTCGAATTGGCGATCGGGAGAAGCATCGATCAGCTTGCCGTTCGGACTTTTGATGCCCAGCCCGTCTCTGATTTGATGTAGCGCCTTTCGCGGGATATTCAGCATCGCCATGAGCAGTTTCCTGTTCCAATATGCTGCCGGTATGGCCATGGCATAGGAAACCAGATAAACGAAGGCAAGTAAAGCCCAGACAAGGGGCCCCGGAGCCAGTTCGTTAAAAAGTAAACTCAGGATAAACATACCAAGCAGGGTGCCCAACAGAAAGACTTTTGGGATGAGTGCAAATTGCATCACCTTGTTGGCATAATCAATTCTTCCGGTAAAAAGGTGATACACTCCCCGTAGAAAATATTTTTTGAGATTCAGCAGTTGAGAGGCCAGGAAGCGGGTATGGCGGTGAGTAAAGGTATCCGGTTTGTATACTTTTTCATCCAGCACCACGGCATCATCGAGGTATACCACTTTGTGATTGTCGTCCACCAGCGTCATTTCAAGTTCCTTTTCAAATCCTCCGCTGGCTTCTATTTCAGACATCACCTGGCGGAGGTACAGAAACGAAAAAGCCATGCCTGAGCCCGTAATACTGGCGGAGAGTCCGGCACAGGCTTGTCCCTTGCGCAGGATGTGGTTGTTTACTTCGTCACTGATGCCTTCCAGGACGGCATTTCGTGAATCGCGGGTACGGGTCATGCGTCGCCCTTGTATGGCATAACAACCGGAAACCGCAGCCCTGTTGATTTTATCCAGAAAGCCCGGCTGCATCAGATGATCGGCATCCAGAATAACAGCAAGGTCATAGGAGTTTGGAATGGATTTGAATGCTTCGTGAAGCGCCCTGGCTTTTGTACTGACTTCAAAGGACACCGTGATGACTTTGAGAGGCAGTTTCCGGAGTTCGCGCAGGGTTTCCTCTTTCAATGAATCCGCAATGACATACAGGTCGAAAAAATGGGAGGGGTAATTCTGCAAAAGGGCATGCCTGGAGTTCTGAAGGATGATCTCATCTTCCCTGTAGGCAGGTATAAGTACCGCGATCTTTTTGTAAATCTCCTTGTTGGAGAAATCATGCTTCCGGTAGAGGTGTCCCGCAACGGAAAAGAACAGGGTATACGCTACGGTAAACAAACAAGCTGAAAATACCAGCAGGACCAGGAGATGAATGACAGCCATTTGGAAGATGATTAAAGATTCATATTTATTGTACTTTCCTTCTTGATTTTACTTCCAATACACCATCCGGTTCCGTTTTATTTGCTTCCTTATTCCAGGATTCCTGAACCGCAAATTGCCAAACAGAAATCCGTTTGCCATGGGCTAACGACGGGTACTGAAGTATTCTTAAATATTCTACGGAAGCAGTGTTAAAAGGTTTCCCGGTCTCAGCATCGGTGGCTGCAAGAAATGGCAGTGATCGAGAGGATTTGAAATGCTATAGCTTGCATGTTGCCCTTAAAATGACCCGAAAGATCGCTGGAAAACCGGATCAGGCGGTTGATTTCCCGTGAGTGGGCAGGGTACTGATACTGTAAAATAGAAGGGGATCGGCTCAGTATTTATAGTTCCCTGGGTAAAGATAATAGCGGTTCCCCCGGTTGCTTAAAAGCTGAATCAATCCAGAACGGCATGCCTGATTTTCACCAGCGAATGAAGCAGTTCTTCCACTTTGTCAAGGGGAATCATGTTGGCGCCGTCGCTGAGGGCTTCGGCAGGATTGGGATGTGTTTCGAGGAAGATACCATCTGCACCTGCAGCAATGGCGGCTTTGGCGATGGTGGAAATGAGTTCGGGGCGACCACCGGTAACGCCGGAAGCCTGGTTGGGCTGCTGCACACTGTGGGTGATGTCCATGATAACAGGGCATCCGAACTTTTTCATCACCGGGATTCCCCGGTAATCGACGACCAGGTCGGAGTAGCCCAGGCTGGTCCCTCTTTCAGTAAGCATGATTTGATTATTGCCGGAATCCTGAATCTTCTGTACAGCAAATTTCATGGCCTCCGGGGACAGAAATTGCCCCTTTTTTACATTGACGGTCTTGTGTGTTTTGGCAGCGGCAACCAACAGGTCGGTCTGACGGCAGAGGAATGCAGGAATCTGAAGGATGTCAACGTATTCCGCGGCAATGGCGGCTTCGTGACTCTCGTGAATATCGGTGAGCAAGGGCAGATGCAACTGCTGCCCGACCTTTTGAAGTATACCCAGGGCCAGTTCATCGCCCATGCCGGTGTAGGAGTCGATTCTGGTGCGGTTGGCTTTTCTGTATGAGGCCTTAAAGATGAAAGGGATACCCAGCCGGTTGGTGATTTGCTGCAGCCGGTGCGCCGTCTGGTACGTGATCTCCTCGCTTTCAACAACACAGGTGCCAGCAATCAGAAAAAAATTCCTTGAATCGGTGTGTTTTAAATGGGGGACGTGCGGATACATCTTTTTTTTGCAAAGATAGCAAAGCCACGACGAAAAATGTCTTTATCCTGATTAGTTTCAGGTTTGCGGGGGGTGTCTAAAGGTGTACCTGTGAACCCTTTCCGGATTTATTTTGCCGGTATCGGTTTCTGCTAATCCACATACAGGACCAGGCCTTTGAGGTATTCCGCCTCCGGATGATAAATGCTCACAGGATGATCGGCCGGTTGCGAAAGCTGGTGCAGGATTTTAACCTCTCTTTTGGCTTGTAAGGCGGATTGAAATACAATTTTTCTGAATAATAGTTTATCGATGGCCTGTGAACAACTGAAGGTAAAAAGGAGTCCTCCTTTCCGGAGATGCTTTAAACCTTCTGTATTCAGGTTTCTGTACCCGATCATGGCATTGCCGGCCTGGTTGATGTGTTTGGCAAAGGCAGGTGGGTCAAGGACTAAAATATCATAGGGCTGATCAAGTTTCCTCAGAAAACTCATCACATCCTCGGTAAAGGACTGGTGCTTTCCATCCGGCGCATTCAGGCGTATATTTTTTTCAAGACCTTCCATGGCTCGTGCGGAACTGTCTACCGAATGCACAGACGTGGCGCCTCCTTCCAGTGCGGCAAGTGAAAAGCCGCCCGTGTAGCAAAATGTATTCAGCACCGTTTTTCCCAACGCATAGTGTTTCAGTAACTGGCGGTTGTCGCGCTGATCCAGGAAAAAGCCTGTTTTCTGGCCATGGATAAAATCAACGGAGAACCTGATTCCGTTTTCTGAAACATAAGCGTCAGCTTCATAGTGCTCTTTTTTCGCGAGAAAGGAATCCTCCTGAACCTGGTTGCCATGCTTCGACATGGTGTCAGCACTTTTATCGTAAATGGCTTCCAGCGCGGGAAGTTCTTCCATGAACAATTTCGCAAGGAGGGGCTTCAGTTTGTGCATTCCCAGGGTGTAGGTTTGCAGAACCAGGGTTTTCCCATATACATCGGCGATCAATCCGGGCAGGCCGTCGCCTTCTCCATGAAAAAGGCGGTAACAATTGGTTGCTTCAGAAGGCAAATGCAGGGTCCTTCGCAGCGCGATGCTGTCCCTGATTTTTGTTCTGAATAGTTGTTCATTGGCAGGAGTTCCGCTAAAGTCGAAACAACGGATGCTGATGGTGCCCCTTTGAAAATGGCCGGTAGCCAGGTATTCCCCGTTTGCAGCAACTACCTGTACAACATCTCCGTTATCGAGCGAATCAGGTTCCTCCGCTATGGCTCCGCTGAAAACCCAGGGATGGCGCTGTAAAACTGATTTTTCTTTTCCTTTTTTTAACCGGATTATCGGATAGGGTAGATGCATTGGATGGATTGTGGTGCAGGTCGCACTGAACTTAAGGGATGATCTGAAATAGTTTATTTGAAAGTTCTTCCGGGCCGGCAACTACTCTGGCCACAAAGGTTCCGGATTTGATAGTTTCTGGCGACCAGGTGTATACTTCCTGATTCTGAAGGGTGGTATTGAAAATGTTTCTGCCTCCCGAATCAAAGATGGTAAGCAGGCAGGGTTGGGCATGGAATCCTTTCGTACTAAAGTTTACGGAGCCGGTAGAGGGGTTGGGCCAGATCTGAAGTTCTAATGGCCCTTGCAGGCCGGGGGAGGATATGCCTGTGGTATAGTCGCGGTAAGCCAGGGTGTATTCACCCTTTCTGAGCGTATCAATCACGATGGTTCCTACTTTGTCAAACTTATTGCCGGTGTTCAGGGTGTACCCGTTAACTATACTCCAGTCGTCTCCGGCACCCCGGCGATAAAGAATGATCAGGCTGTCTTCGGTACCGGTGATGAAGGTATTATCCATGTACCCCGCATTGGGATTGTTGCTGCCGTTGTAGTTAAAAGTGGCTTTTGAATACAAACCGGAACTCAGGATGCCGTCTACACTCCAGTAGCGGTAATTACTTAGGCGGATCCCCGCCCCGGCGCTGCCGCTTTTGAAAGGATCCGGGATCACCCAGTGGTGCTCCACCCGGATTGTACTCGTATCCTGCCCGGCATTCAACACATTCATGGAAAAATAGGTTTCCGGAAAGGTCTGCGTTCCGAGGGAATATACCTGCTTTTCGCAGTCACTGATGGCATCACTCATGTGATCAAAGCGATCGACAGAAACCCAGGTGGGATTAAAATTCAGGGTGACCGGGATGGCATTCGTCACATTGTTTGCCAGAAGCAACAAGGTGGTGTCGCTTATTCCGTCGCTGAAGTTTACTTCAACAGGCATCTCATAGACATGGTTATTGCCTTTGCTCTTTTGACGTAGATGTACCTGGTACTGGTAGGACGACGCATTTATGGTTTCAACAGAATCAATGGAAAAATGAGGAAATCCGGGTGTGAAAACCCAATCATCGAAAAAACGGTTCATGGAGATGCCGCTGCTGTTGCTCAGTTCATCGCGCAGGTCATTGCTGTTGACCGCACCGTTTCCTTTGTTGCTCATAAAATCACGACAGGCTTCAAAGAAAAGCGAATCGCCCAGGTAGTGACGGAGGGTATGCGCTACATCCGCTCCTTTGTTGTACACGGTCTGACCGTAGGTATGTTCATGGGGAATATTGATCAGAGGAAGATAGCCGCCGTCGTTGATGTGTGCAAACTGCAACACTTTGCGGTGGTTGCTTCTGATCCATGCGCGGTAGGCCGCTATGCCGTACAGTTTTTCGGTGATATAGGCTTCATTGAAACTGGCGAACCCTTCGTTCAGCCACATGTCGCCTTCTGTTTCACAGGTGGTCCAGTCTCCCCACCACATGTGGGCCAGTTCATGTGCCCACAGTGTTTCATAGGAAAGTGATCCGTTGATGTAGGCGGTGCCGATATGGATGCTGGTGGCATGTTCCATGGCTCCCGAATTAAAGGGTACGAGGCAATAACCCACCTTGTCAAAAGGGTAAGGGCCATAGGCATTGATATAAAAACCAAGCACGGTGTCCAGATGCTGAAATGTACCGATCACATTGTTGGTGTCCTGAGCCATGCAGGCGATCTCTACCGGTATGCCCTGGTAATTACGACCAAAGGTATAGTAGGGAGCTACTGCCAGGCTGGCCAGATATGTGGGGATGGGGTCGTTCATATCCCAATGCCATGTGATTTCACCGCCCGGCTGAACCACTGCAGCGGTCAAAGTACCATTGCAAAATGCTTTATTTGTTGCCGACGTGGTGATGTGGTAGGTGTACGTTGCGCGGTCGGTGAATATATCATTGGCAGGAAACCATGCCCGGCCAAAAGTATGGGGGTTGCTGCCGAAGCCCACGCCCAGGTTGAATGCATAATTCCCGTTGAAGTAAAATCCGCCCCATCCGCTGGGGTCGGTTTGTGGAGCACCGCTGTAATAAATGATCACCGTATCGGTGTCGGCCACACCGATGGTGCCGGGCAAGGTGACTTGCAAAAGGGTGTCGTTGTAGTTGAAAGATAAAACATTGGCGGAGGCATCCCGGATGGAGTCAATATTCAGTTGCAGGAGTCCGAGTTCCAGTTGACCAAGTGGACCGGAAGTACCGGCGGTGAAAATCACTGCGCAATGGCTCCGTATACTTTTGGTGGTATAATTCAGCGTATCCAAGGTGATGTCGTAATGAACCACATCCGGAAACATGGATTGCGCGTTGGCATTGATCCGGGTAATACACAGGAAGGTGAGTAGCAGAAGTTTTCTGGTCATCAGGATGAATTGATGACCCTAAAGTAGCAATGTTTGAGGATATTGCCGATTGCCTTTATCTGGTGATGATCAGCCTGGCATGATAGACCTGGTCCTGATCACTTACCCGTATGAGGTAATAACCATCTGCATAATGCCTCAGATCGAGTCCGCCGCTCATCAGGCTTGAAATGCTGGTGAATTCATCGCGTACCAGCCGGCCTGTTTCATCAAAAATGCTCATCCTGCAGTTTTCCATGCCATTTACTTCTTCAGCCACGTAAAACTGACCTTGACCGGGATTGGGTGCAAGATGCAGTTGTCCTTCGCTACTGACAGGACTGATCAACCGTCCCACTTCAATGGTATCATAAAGTATGCACCCTTTAAAATCGGAAACAAATACAGGATAAGATCCGGCGGCCAACTGAGCCAGTTGATTTCCATTTTGTGCGCTGCTCACCCATTGTACAAAATAGGGCGCCATGCCTCCGCTGATGTTCAGCAACACCGAACCGTTACTGTCATAATCCGTTTCCTGGTTGATGGAAGGATGAAGCTGGATGGGGTCGGGGGCAATCAGTTGATAATGGCGTTGCACCTGGCAGGTATTGTCCTGAGTGATGGTGACCATATAATTACCACCCCCCAGATTCGGGAGGGTATTGCCGGCTACATTGTTGTTCCATAAATAGGACAGTTGATGCTGGGCCAGTGAATAACGAAGCGTACCGGCCCAAAAGGATCCTGACTTCTGGCTGTTGTTGAACGCACCGGCAGATCCGGTTCTGACTGTGGAGTTTCGGTAACCAATGTACGCATCGCCAGCAAAGGCATTTGAATCGAGCTGTCGGAAAATATCATCGGCCGAGTACACATACAGGCTCCACTCTCCCATAGCCAGGCTAAGCGGTGTTCCTATCGTCAGGGTACTGATTCCGGCAGAAGCGCCCGGAGAAAGATTGTAATTGCCTAAAAATGTCCAGGCAGAGGCATTGTTCAGGGTTCCGTTAAAGTCGCCTTGTTTAACATAGAGCGCGGCCTGTCCGGGTTTGTTCAGGTAGAAGTCAATGCCATTCAGAATGATGTCGGAGGAGTTTCTGATGTGCAGCGCACTGCCGTTGGCCGGATTGGCAAATGGAATCGTCGTAGCGGTATAGTATTCATGCTGCGCCGCAGTGGCATGAATGCCAATTTCTCCGTCGTTTGAATAGGAACAGCGGGGATGCCGCATGCTGGTAAGATGAACCGGTATTGGGCTCGCCGGTGCTACGCTGAAGCTTTTAACGGCGGTGCATCCGAGTGCATCGGTAACAATTACCTGTTGATTTCCGGAAGCCACCTGCGCATGGATGTCGCTGCTGCTGGAGGTACTGAAGTGGTAGGCGTAATCCTTGCTGTTTTTAATGACATAGGAAATCCTTCCGGCCAGATTCATCACGCCTTTGAGAGTGGCCTGAAAGGCATTGTTGCTTTTATTCCTTCCGATTCCATCAAAAATCGTCATGACGTGATCGAAGTTAAACGTATTGCCAATCACGGTGCTGTTTACGCAATTAATGGACGTATCGTGATTATAAATGTACAGGGCGTATTTGCCGGTTGATAATTCAGGCAGTTGGGAAAGATCCAGAGGTGTTTCTTCGTCAGCGCCCAACCCGTTCACGAGGGAATGGCTGATCAACTGCCATTGCGTACTGTCGTTCTCAAAACCATTCATGGATCCCATGCGGAAAAAAATACTGATGCGCTGGGGACCGTTGAAGGGAAGACTCAGTGATATCTTTTTCAGGTTTAAAGTGGTG
>JAEUTF010000194.1 GCA_016788185.1 Bacteroidia bacterium
GCATGGTGTTCAATCGGGGAGGTAATGATGTGCCGGATGCCCAGATCATGCACGCAACATCGCAAGGCCATGTTGTCCGCCTCGGTTCCTCCCGAGGTGAAAAATATTTCGGCGGGGGATGTATGGAGCAGGGTCGCCACCTTTTTACGGGCCGTTTCAATGGCCGCACGCACTTCACGACCGTAGGCATGAATGGACGAGGGGTTTCCAAACTGGTTTTTCAGCATCGGCACCATGGCGTCCACCACGTCGGGATGAATGGGTGTGGTCGCTGCATTATCAAGGTAAACTTTCATGTTCTGGTCAATCATTAATAGGCTACGCTTTGGTCAGCATTTCACTGAGGATGTCTTTGATATCGGAAATTATTTTTCCGGCCAGGTTGTTTGCTGTGGTCATGGACCTGCTTTCCGAATAAATGCGGATAATTGGTTCTGTATTGGAGCGCCTCAGGTGAACCCACTCCTTATCGAATTCAATTTTCACCCCGTCTACGTTACTGATCGGCTGCCGGCTGTACTTTTCGCTGATCCGGCCCAGGATCTCATCGACGTTTACCTCGGGAGTCAGCTCAATTTTATTTTTTGAAATAAAGTAATCAGGATAGGAAGCCCGCAGCCTGGAGCAGGTCTTCCCTGATCGGGCCAGATGCGAAAGGAACAGGGCGATACCCGCCAGCGCATCGCGGCCGTAGTGCAGTTCAGGCAAAATAACACCGCCGTTTCCCTCGCCTCCGATTACCGCCCGCGTGGCTTTCATCAACTCCACCACGTTCACTTCACCCACGGCGCTAGCCGCGTACGAGCCGCCTTGCTTCTCCGTCACATCACGAAGAGCTCGTGTGGATGAAAGATTGGAAACGGTATTGCCTTTTTTGTGCTGCAAGACATAATCGGCCACAGCCACCAGGGTGTACTCTTCACCGAACATCTCTCCGTCTTCACATACCAGCGCCAGACGATCCACATCCGGATCCACCACAATACCCAGGTGCGCCTTGCTTCGCACCACTTCCTTCGAAATATCGATAAGGTTTTCCGGAAGCGGTTCCGGATTATGCGGAAAGTTGCCATCCGGAGTACAATACAATTCCACGATGTCCTGCACCCCCAGCGCCTTCAGAAGGGCAGGTACCGCGATCCCTCCGGTGGAATTCACACAGTCAATGGCAATGCGGAACTTACCTGAAGCGATGGCCTTCCGGTCGACCATGGGCAAAGCCAGGATGGCTTCTATATGACGGGCAATAGACAACTGATCGTAGCTCAGCTGCCCGAGGGCGGTCACCTCAGCATACATAAAATCTCCGGCCTCGGCCAGATCCAGCACTTCCGCCCCATCAGCGGCAGAAAGAAACTCCCCTGCCCCGTTGAGCAGTTTCAGTGCATTCCACTGTTTAGGGTTATGGCTGGCCGTTAGGATGATGCCACCCTGCGCCTGGTGAAAGGGAACGGCCATTTCCACGGTAGGCGTGGTGGACAATCCCGTATCCACCACATCGATGCCCAGTCCGGTGAGGGTTGAACTTACCAGCCCCGACACCATGGCACCGGAAATGCGCGCATCGCGTCCGATTACCACTTTGCATTTTGATCCCTTGTTTTTCCGGATCAGCCAGGTACCGTAGGCGGAAGTGAATTTCACCACATCAAAAGGCGAAAGCCCTTCTCCCGGCTTCCCTCCGATGGTCCCGCGGATTCCTGAAATAGATTTAATTAAAGTCATACCCGATATTCATTGGCTCTTAATATTTATCAAGAGCAGATCAAAGATAAAGTTTAGCGCAGAATACTGAAAGCATAAAAAGGGCACTAGGCCTTGATAGAGTGTCCCATTTTGTCCCTCTTGGTTTCGAGGTATTGCTGATTGTGCGGGTTGGGACTTATTTCAATGGGTATCCTTTCCAGTATTTCAAGGCCGTAGCCGATCAGACCGGCCCTTTTGGTAGGATTGTTCGTCATTAAACGCATTTTGCATACCCCAAGGTCGCGAAGGATCTGGGCACCAACGCCATAATCCCTTTCATCCATTTTGAAACCCAACTCCAGGTTGGCCTCCACGGTATCGAGACCCTGCTCCTGTAATTTATAGGCTTTCAGTTTATTCAGCAGGCCAATTCCTCGGCCTTCCTGGTTCATGTACAGGATCACTCCTTTCCCCTCCTTTTCAATCATCTCCATGGCCTTGTGCAACTGCGGACCGCAATCACAGCGGCAGGAGCCAAAAATATCTCCCGTAATGCAGGAAGAATGCACACGGACCAGAACAGGTTCGTTCTTTTCCCAGTGGCCTTTAATCAGTGCCAGATGTTCCTGACCATTTTCAATGTGACGATAAGCCACCAGGTTGAAATCGCCGTAGGTGGTTGGCATCTGTACGGATACCATCCGCTCGATCAGGCTCTCCTTTTCTATACGGTACTTGATCAGATCCTCAATTGAAATAATTTTCATGCCATGACGCTCCGCGATCTGAAGCAACTCCGGCAGTCGGGCCATGCTGCCGTCTTCATTCATTATTTCCACGATGACACCGGAGGGTTCCAGCCCTGCCATGCGGGCCAGGTCCATGGACGCTTCCGTATGGCCGGCTCTACGTAACACACCGCCGGTACGGGCACGCAAGGGAAATATATGCCCCGGGCGGCCGAGATCTTCAGGTTTTGTTTTAGGGTCGATGAGGGCTTTGATGGTTTTTGAGCGGTCGGAGGCTGAAATGCCGGTAGTACAGCCATTCCCCAATAAATCTACCGAAACCGTAAAGGCCGTTTCGTGCGATGCGGTGTTGTTGTTTACCATCATCGGCAGATTCAGTTCTTCACAACGCTTTTCGTTGAGCGAAACACAGATAAGGCCGCGACCGTGGGTCGCCATAAAATTCACCACCTCCGGACTGGCATGGTGCGAAGCCACCAGGAAATCGCCTTCGTTTTCCCGGTCGGCATCATCCACTACAATAATGATCTTTCCGGAACGAATTTCTTCTATCGCCTCCTCAATGGTATTCAATTGTATACTCATCCCCTGCTGTTTAAGCCGCAAAGGTACGGATTCTGCGAGGGATCGCTTTAGCTCTTTTCATCATCCGGACTGCCATCCGGCAGCGAAACCATCTGCATTCCCATCGTGGATACCGATATTATTTCCTATAAACCAATCACATAGAAAAAATGTAAGAATGCCTGTAAGATTTTGATAAAAATCGTGAACCTTAAGGAGGCATCCCCGTTTAAATTCATAACACCGCAATGCAACATTGCAATCGTTCTGATAAAAAATAAGGGTTTTGTTTGGTTTTAGGTTGATGTCAGAAAACGGGTAACCCCGTAAGGTTACCCGGCACTGACTTCTCCAAAGCAAATCCTGTAAAGACATATACCCCGTAAGGTATCCCCATTTGCCCTGTAAGGCATTAAAAAATGGTTTTGGTGTTTTTAGGTTGATTGTCAGTAAAAGGGACAGCCCCGTAAGGCTGTCCCGGACTGACATCCGGAGACGAGAAGTGCTTCGCTAAAACCCAAACGAAACAAAAAGCCGTCCCCGAAAAGGACGGCTTTTTAATTTTAACAAGCTGATTAACAGCTGCTACTACCCTGCTTTTTGCACCTTCTTTTTCAGGTCAAGAATGGAAAAATTACTTTCCGTTTTACGGATCGTATTGGAAAGGCAACCGAGTCCGTCGATCGTCATTTCCACCACATCCCCTTC
>JAEUTF010000205.1 GCA_016788185.1 Bacteroidia bacterium
ACATTGCTCTCCGGCAGGGTTCGGCACCAGTTTCATGTTCATTTCACACGCCTTCCGGCTGCCACTGTTTTGACTGCTGCTGCGTGTTGCCTGACAATCTACCTGTACGGATCGTTTCTCTTCACAATGAGCGCCGTCAGCGGAAAGCCCATAGGTCGTGAGGCTTACCGTGTAGGTACCGGGAGTACTGTAGGCATGCATGGGATTCATTTGAATACTGCCGCTTCCATCACCAAAATCCCAGCGGTAGCCAATGATGGTGGTGTTTAACGCAGCAGTGGATTTGTTGCTGAAGCTGAAGGTGCAGGCGTCGGAATGATAGCTGAAATCCGCGTGTACCCCGCAGGCTTCATGGATATGGCAATGATCCACCTGCACAAAGAAGCAGTACTTGTCCTTGCAGTATTGTCCGTTGCTATAGCCAATTACTTCCACGCAAACCTGATAGATGCCCGGAGTGCTGTAAATATGTACCGGGTTGGGCAGGCTTGAATACGTGCCGTCGCCGAAACTCCAGTTGATGGCCACGATGCTGGTGGAACCGAAGGCCTGGCTCATGTTGAAGAAGTGCAGCTTGCAGGGGTTCATCCAGTTCACGGCATAATTGGCCATGGCTTTCACCTTGCAATCACTGCCTTCACAACGTTTAACGATGACACAGTGGCAAACATACATGGTACAGGTATCCTTATTGCTTCCGATGGCCACTACTTTAAGACATACATTGTACTGACCGGGTTGGTTGTACGTATGAGTCGTAGTGGCTCCGTTGCCTGTAAGGCCGTCGCCGAAATCCCACCACCATTGCAGGATGGTAGTGCCGGGTCCGCTGGTCGTGAGGGCGTTGAGCGATACCGTGCAATTGTTTACCGTAAAGAGGAAATCTGCATTTAATTCACAGGGATAAGCGGAAGGCTGGCAATCGTCTTTGATTTCTACCTGTGTACACCAGGTGTGGAAGCACGAGACGCTGCCATTCGTACCGTACACGGTAAGGCACACCGTATACGTACCGGGTTGTGCATAATTGTGTACCGGATTCTGCTGATTGCTGTAATTGCCATCGCCGAAATCCCACGACCAGCCGGTGATACTGGTGCCCGGATCAAAGAAGGAAGAGTCGCTGAAGGTGACCGTGCATTTTTCCGTCACAAAACTGAACATTGATTTTACCTTACATTCCTGCGGCTCGCAGTACAGCACTTCAACATCCAGACAATGGGTGAAACTACAGGTGTCGGTGCCGTCGGTGGCCTGTACGGTGAGACAAACCGTATAGATTCCCGGCGCAGTGTATGAATGCAGCGGGTTTTGCTGGGTGGAACTGCTTCCGTCGCCGAAGGTCCAGAACCAGTTCAGGACGTAATTGGCGGGCGTGGATTGATCCGTGAATTCCACCAGACATTTTTCGGTTTTATAACTGAAGAGCGGTTTAAAGTCAAATTTGCAATCCTTTTCGCAGCATTCGCGTATTTTAACGGTGTAACAGATCTGGCTGTAACAGTATTGACCATCGTTGGTCATCCCGCACACATTCAGGCACACATTGTAATTTCCGGCACCGGGGAAGGCAAATACCGGATTGGGATCGGTGGAGAAGCCGAGTCCGTCAAAATCCCAGAGCACACCACAGGGATAGCTATCGGGTCCGTAAGCGCTCATATCGCTGAAACTGGCGGTGCAACCATCGATACTGAAGTTAAAGTTGGCGCTTACCACACAGGAGTCGCTGTCGCAGTTGTTGATTACAATGTTGTGGCAGACGCTGTCGATGCATACCGGTTCCGTATGTCCGTTCAGCGGGAAGCAGGACACGGTATGGCAGATGGTGTAATTACCGGGCGAAGCATACGATGTGGTGGGATTGTTCGAAAACGATATACTTCCGTTTCCGAATGACCATGCCGAATAACAGTTGGTGCAATTGCTGTTCAGTTGCAGCGGATCACCGGCGCACCAGCTTCCTACGCTGTTAAACGATGCATCGGGTGGCGAAATGATCACGCTGTCGCTGGTGCTGTACTGCGACTCATCGTAGTAACACAGCCCGCCTGTAGTGGCACACGTCATGCTGTCGACCAGCTGAATGTTCGCCTCCACGAAATAGGTGCCGCAGGGGGTGGAGGCATTGTAGTGCAGGTAGAAGGTGAGTGCCAGCGAGCTGTTGCCAGGAAGGGCAGGAGAACAAACCACCGAAGGTGGCCAGGTAATGGTGTTCCCCAGCAGGATTCCGCCGTTACTGATGTTACTCGCCGAGAGGCCCGGTGGCAGCGTAAGGCTGATGATGCTGTTGCAATTGCTTGCAGGTGACGAGGACAGGTTATTCACGGTCAGGGTACCTTGTGTGCTGGTGTTGCAATTGCTGAAGGGTGCAATGTTGGTACTGAGCGACAGGTTATTGACCGGTGAATTGACTGCTGTCAGGTAAGGGTTGTTGTCCAGACTCCAGGTTTGCGGATCCCCGCAATTTGTGACTGCATCTACCGTGAAGCTCAGGTACTCGGAAGGATCAAAGCCGATATCGCATCCCGTCTGAATTTCAAAATAGAAGAGGAAGTGACTGCTATCGCTGGTACTGACGCCGCTCAGCATTCCCGGAATTCCGTCCGGGACAAATCCTGGAACCGGAATCACGGTGTTTAAATCCCATATCAGCGTGTTGCCAAGAAGCTGTGGCGCACTGGTTATGGGGATAGCCGTACCGTAGGTACAGCCGGGGCTTGCGGGATAACAGAGGGCCGCGGATCCCGGAACATAACTGACTCCGGCGCCAGTCGGGAAGTTCACTGAAACAATAAAATCATTCAGCGTATTGTAAGCCGTATTCTGTATGTCGATGCTGTAGACCGCCGTTGAACAGGGATATATGCTGGCCGGGGGATTCAGCACCGCGTTCAGCTGTGGTTCAAAAGTATTGTTAACCGTGAGGGTATCGCATACCGGAATGCACAGTGCATTGACCGCACTGTCGCCGGCCGGATAACCGGCGCAATTCCATCCGGTGCAGATCGTAACCTCCGGATCCGGAATGCAAGTGTAGGACCCGCAGAGGGTGAGCGTTACCTGATTGGTGGCGGTAGCGACATCGTTGGTTAAATTGCCTAAATGATAGGTGGTACCGGGTACGATGGCCGGAAAATTAACGGTAGTTCCGTTACCAAGCACCGCGCTGCCACCGCTTATCGTAATTCCGTTGTTGAAGTTGGGAATGGAGAACCATACATTGTTTGCAAAATGATTGGTACTGGTGTTCTCAATGACCACGGTCCAGCAAACCTGTGGCCCGATGCCATTGGGGATGTTGGCCGAAACCGTCAGCACCGGCGGAGTATTGTACTCGTGTGAAAGAGTCCATGTGCGTATAGGGGCCGGCGGTCCGGCAGGAAATACGGTGGCGTTGATACCAGCGGCATCTCCTTCACCGGCGAAATCAAAGCGGCGGGTGAATACCGAACTGTCGATGCCGCTGCTCAGACAAGACGGACTCAGCACCATTTTCTGCTCTATGTAGAAGTCATCGTCGGTATTCACCATTCCGTTTCCGGGGCTGGTGAATCCGGGTTCAGCGCCGCTATGGTAAAAGGGGCTATAGTCGTACAGGAAATTCGGGAAGGTGCCGGTGGGAGCAATGGCCGTATAAGTATAATTAAAAAGATTGTTCCCGTTGCAATGACGTTGGTAAATCAATGCATTGCCCTGGGTGTACGTCGGAGGCAGGGTCCAGTTGATGTCATCCATCTTCATCCAGTTCCTGAACTCAAAAGGAAAAGCGTTGGTGCCGGCCAGTCCGCCGGGCGCCACCGGCCCGACCCGCAGGATGTAGTTGTAGTCGATATTCCCTCCGCAATTGGCAGGCACATTGTTTCCTCCAAAATAGAAAGTCTCTGCTATTTCATAGCCCACCATGGTGAAGTTGCCGCCGTACATGGTACAATACCATTGCAGATCCATACAACTCGGACAGCCCGGAGGGGGACTGCTGTTGCAGTAATTGGTGTAATCGGCCGGGACACTGAATCCGGCAAAACAGGGATTCCCATCCGGATCCACCAGCGATCCGCCCGACTCGTCGTGCAGACCAAGGTACATCAGGTTGATGATGCTGGTACCGCTGTAATCCGGACCCACATTGCCATCGACCAGGTACGTGGTTTTCCAGAGGATGTTCATTCCGTTCCTGTATTGAGAGAAGGGCAGGGTAACGCCGTGTTCGGCAAAGTACCATCCGCTCAGCACCGACATGCTGGTGTTCACGCTGAAGACACTGCTGCCCGGCGGATTGCTTTCGCTGATCTGGTTGCCGGGAATTCTGATAGTCCAGAGAGAGATATTCCCTTCCAGCGGATTCAGCACAGGGATACCGTTCAGATCCGTTACATCCCTGATTTCTGCAATCAGTTCCAGCGGCTCCATGTGTCCGTTGGCCATATCATAAGTGACCGTTGTTTGGTAACGCCCATACGTTAGCTCGCCGAGGCCAAAGCCAAAGTCTGTCGGGGCTCCGTTCCAAAGCCAGGGTCCATAGTTCTGGCTGTCGATCACCACGCTGGTTCTTAAAACACCCTGCACGGTATCGCCCACCATGGCCCTGCGGTCTTTAACAAATACTCCCGGGGAGTCGAGGTAGGCAGGATCAATGGGGATCGGGTTACCGGCTGAGGCTTCCCAACGGCTGTTGTTGTTCACATCCTGGAAGCCAAAACTGGTCCTGCGGATGTCGTAGCCAAGCAGGTGAATACCCTGCCGCAGGCAACCCGGACAATGCATGTTTAATATCTGATTCGTGCACCCCAGGTTGATCCGGCATGCATTCGCACAGCTGACATCCGGATGATGGTACATGCTTACCTCCAGCATATCGGTGGTATGAGCGGGTACCGGACAATGGCAGGTGGCCCTGTATTTAAACCGAAGGATGGCCGTGTTCAGGTGGATAAAAGTGCCTGCTGCATTCTGGTCCAGGAGATTTCCTCCCGGGATAGCTACATTATCAAAAAAAGCATTGAGCTGTTGAATCATGGTGAGGCCGCCACAGGTGATGGCGGTACCCGGAGTAATGTTGTTGGGTGTCAGCGTCACATTGGCAATGGGAAGGTATAGTTCTACTTCTCCCAAAGCCAGACCCGAATTGATAAAGTAGAGATCAGGCCCATTGAGTACGACCTGAATTTCGAGACGCTGATTGTTCACATTCACGGAGCCGTCAAAAGAGGCCGGACTGGTGATGTTGAATTCCGCCACAAAGGGATCGATGGTGGAGGCATCCACATCACTGACTCCTTCATACGTATAGGTGGCGCGCGTGGCGGGCTGCGGAGTCAGGAGACTGGCGAAGGCGGATCCGGCAGGAAGGTTGACCTGGGGCTGACAGGCACCCTGGTAGCTTGCGTTATACACCCATCCGTTCATTACCGGAACGTTTGCGCAATCATCCGGAGGACTGCAGGTGGTGGCATCCCATTCAATGATCAGCGTGCCGTTAAGGGCAGGCAAGAGTGCATTGTCAAAGGTATAAGACGTCGGGGCGTTGCCGCAGCCGAAGGCCGTGCTGGCACCCGGAATCAGTGTGGGGGCTGTGGCATTTCCGCTGAAGCTGAAGTTTGAAAAACCGGTGAACTGTTGTGGAAGGTTGGCATTCAGGAAAAGGTTTAAATCAAAGGTAGCGGCCCCGCTTCCTGTATTGGTAACCGTACAGCGCATCTGATTGACAGCCCCGGGGCTGTAACAGGTGTTGGTACTCAGTTGTTCGAAGAGAATGTTGATGCTGGCGTTCTGAAAATTGTTGATGAGGGCGCAGTTAAAAGCAGTGCCTGTGGCACAGGTTGCCGTGCCCTGATCGCAGGCATAGGCGATGCTCAGCGTTTGTGTTTCCGCATTGGCACACATACAAAGTACAACACGATATACAATGCGTACTTCTATGTCTTGTCCGAATCCGATGCTGTTGCCACCGGCGAGGAGCTGAAGGTCTGCTTCATTCAGGGTGATGACTTCGGTATTTCCTGTCAGAAGGTAGGTGGCCGAGGGAAGAGGGGTCCAGGTACCTGCATTGTTGTATTGAACTTCATTCACCACATAGAATTTTGTGGTGGGAGAGCAAAGATCCTGGTCCGTTATAAGGATTTGCTGGTTGCCCGGAGCGCTGAGGTCAAACGCGGCTCCGGTGTTGACGATCGTGATGGTGCGGTTGAAGAATTGTCCGATAGCGGTGATGTTGGTGTTCGTTGCACATTCTGCCACTCCATTTACCACCGGGATACCAAAATCAGCATGGTTTACCTGAAAGGCAAATGCGGTAGAAGTGTAAGCCATGGAAGGCATGGCATACTGAGCCGTCATGTTCGCCGGACCGTTGCAATGAGCCCGTACGAAGTAATGCAGCTGAAAGCTGCAGTTTGAAGCAAGACCATTGAGGTCGAAAGTGATTTCGAGGCCGGTGTTGTATTGACTGCTCACCGTGACAATACCCGGACTGCATCCGCTGGTAGTGTTGATGAACGCTGCCGGAGGTGCAAAGGCCTGGTCATAGTCAATGGCGTTTGAGTTAAAGGTAACCATCAGTTGTTGAGCAGCGGGAACTCCTGCGCTACCCAAACTGACCTGTATGACCCGCTCCGAAAAGCCGCAGGAGTTGATGGAGGTATTGCTGCTTCCTGGCGGCGGAAGCTCTGAAATGCTGACCTGAGCCCGGAGGGAACCCGCCAGAAGGATCCCTAATAGACTTAGTGTAAGGGGGAGCAGAACGCCCCGCATGTGATTGTAAAACTTTTTTTTCATGGGTTTTGGATTAGATTAGGTTGACTATAGAAGGGCACTGAATTCTTTTTACCGGAAAACATCCTTTCAAGTGGCCGCCTGCTGTGCCGAATACGTCTCCTCTGTCTGTCTGGCTTTGCAGCAGC
>JAEUTF010000211.1 GCA_016788185.1 Bacteroidia bacterium
GGTGGCGACCCTGCTCCATACATCCCCCGCCGAAATATTTTTCACCTCGGGAGGAACCGAGGCGGACAACATGGCCTTGCGATGTTGCGTGCATGATCTGGGCATCCGGCACATCATTACCTCCCCGATTGAACACCATGCAGTGCTGCATACCGCCGAAGACATGGCCGCCCGGGGAGAAGTGAAGCTGAGTCTTGTTAAAGTGGATAAACTCGGGCACATCGACCTGGAGGATCTCGAGAGGCTGCTGAAGGAAAATGAGCGCAGCCTGGTTTCGCTGATGCATGCCAACAACGAGATAGGCACCATGATTCCGCTGACGGAAATCGGAACAATGTGTCGCCGGTACAATGCGCTCTTTCATTCGGACACTGTGCAGACCATGGGACATTTTCCCCATGACCTGTCCGCCCTCCCCGTTGATTTTATTACGGGCGCCGCACATAAATTCCATGGACCCAAAGGGGTTGGTTTTCTGTATATCAATCACCGCGTCAAGATCAAGCCTTTAATTACCGGTGGTGCCCAGGAACGAAACATGCGTGGCGGCACAGAAAACGTGTACGGCATCGTAGGCCTGTCCAGGGCCCTCGAAATCGCTTATGCACACATGGAGGAAGATATCCGCCAGATTACAGCCCTGAAACAGTACATGATCGGGCAGTTGTCCATGGCCGTGCCGGGTATACAATTCAATGGTGATACCGACCCGGAAAAAAGTCTGTATACGGTATTAAACGTATCCTTTCCTCCAAGCGATCATTCGGAGATGCTGCTCTTCAACCTCGATATTGCAGGAATTGCCTGCTCAGCGGGAAGCGCCTGCAGTTCCGGAAGCAATGTGGGTTCGCATGTGTTGACCGCGATCGGCGCGGATCCCGAACGGCCGGCCATCCGTTTTTCCTTCAGCAGGTTCAACACAAAGGAGGAAATAGACTATTGTGTAGAAAGGGTGCGTGAGATTTTTCTGGTTAAAGCCTGAATTCCTGAACCACAAGGCCTGCTGTACGACGCGAAAGAGGGTATGACAAGTGGTGAAAAGCCCTTCGTTTTTCCTTGTGTGCCATGGATAATTTGATTATCTTAGGCAAACTGAATTCCCTGAAATGTATACCTTCCTGAAAGGCCTCGTATGTGTCCTCTTGTTGGCAAGCACGGAGGTGCATGCGCAGAGTAATCTGAATGTTCAGTTCAGGTCGCAATTGTCGTACGGGAGCGCAGTGGATCTTTCGAACATATGGGGGTATGTCGACTCGCTGGGCAATGAATACGCATTGGTAGGCGCTCAAACCGGCTTGTCCATCGTGGATGTGAGCGATCCGGCAAATCCAATTCAAAAATTTTTTGTTCCGGGAATCAATTCCTTTTGGAGGGAAGTACAAACCTGGGGTAAATACGCTTACGTGACCACGGAGGGCTGCTGTAGCGGTTTGCAGATTGTGGATTTAAGCAACCTCCCTTATTCAGTGAATTCAAAGTACTGGACCGGAACGGGTGCCGTGGCCGGAATGGTCGGGCGCATACACTCCTTACATATCCGCGACGCCCATGTCTACCTGAATGGTTCGCAATTGTTCGGTGGCGCCAGCCTGATTGTTTCCCTGGCGGATCCCTGGAACCCGGTTTACCTGGGCAATACCCAGATGTCGTTGTCGGGGAACAGTCGCTATGTTCACGATTGCTTTGTTAAGAATGATACCTTGTGGGGGGCGCACATTTACGGTGGCTTTTTCTCCGCCATCAACATCAGCAACAAGGCCAATCCGGTGCTGATAGCGACGCAAAACACCCCGAACAATTTTACCCACAACACCTGGATGGCTGACCAGGGAACCCGTGTACTTTTCACCACCGATGAAGTGAGTAATTCCTACCTGGCCGCGTACAATGTTTCGAATCCCGGAAACATCAGCCTGCTCGATCGGCTTCAGGGTATGCCGGGCAGTGGATCCATCATCCACAATACCTACATCAAAAACAGTTATGCCATCAATTCCTATTACAAAGATGGTATCACCATTGTTGATGTGAGCCGGCCGGAGAACATGATCACGGTTGGCCGTTACGATACTTATACACAGGGTGCGGGGAACGGCTTTAACGGTGCCTGGGGCGTATATCCCTATCTCCCCTCCGGCAATATTCTGGTATCCGATATCGATAACGGACTTTTTGTACTGACTCCGGTGTACAACAGGGCCTGTTACCTCGAAGGGATGATCAGGGATTCCTGCAGCAATGCCTTGTTGTCCAATGTCAGTGTTCAGATCAGCGGAGGGACTCATCATGCCGAGTTGTCGAAGCTCAACGGACAATACAAGACTGGTACAGCCCTTGCCGGCTCCTACACCGTTAGCTTCAGCAAGAGCGGATACAGTACCAGAACCATCTCCAACGTGGTTTTACAGAATGGCGTTCTGAACAATCTGGATGTGACACTGCGACCACTGAATGCGGTGGAGATTGCTTCAGCTCTCATAACGGATGTGGGTTGCCACGGAGCGTCAAGCGGCTCGGTTGATATTGCAGTCCTCAATGGCACAAGTCCTTTTTCTTATAGCTGGTCGAATGGTGCAAACACGGAAGATGTAGCAGGACTGCCCGCCGGAAATTACACGGTGACCGTTACGGACGGCGCAGCCTGTGCCTCAGTAAAAACCTATGTTGTTTCCGAAGCCGCACCACTTCTCCTGAATAGTACGATCAGCAATCAGACCTGCAGCCTTTCAAACGACGCCTCCATTGCCGTAATCGTGCAGGGGGCCACTCCTCCTTATTCTTTTCAGTGGATTTCTCCGGCGGCTCCTTCGAACCGGAGCGGTTCCGGCAATTTAAATGTCAACGGAAACGGGGATGCCGGCATGTGGCCTTCCGGGCCATTGATGACGGCGGATACGGCCCTGATCGATAGTATCGGTCCTGGATTTTACGAGTTGTATGTGACGGACAACAACGGATGTGTTTCATCTGCGGGTTATACCATTGTCAATCCTCCCAATCCATGCAGCATCACCATCAGCATGCGGATGTTTATTGAAGGATTTTACCAGGGTTCCAATGCCATGAAAGCGGTTACGGATCCGAACAACCATGTCACCGATACCCTCACGCTTGAATTGCGGCAGGCCGTTTCACCCTATAGCCTGATACAGTCATCCGTTTCAACGGTGGATACCGCCGGCTGGGCTCATTTTGTATTTCCCGCTGCCATGTGGCAGCAAAGTTATTTCCTGGTGATCAGGCACAGGAACAGCCTTGAAACATGGAGCAAGACCCCTTTCTACCTTCCGGCCGGTGTGCAGCAATTCTTTTTTACCAATAGCATGAATCCTTTGCAAAGTGTGCCGCAAAATTCAAAAGAGTAAGAGTTCAACTGACAGGTAAGAAATGGAGCAGGTTGAACGTCGGAAATTTTCGCTTCAAATACTGAGTTTGCGTATTTCCTTCGCCGGTATCCCGCCGGCCAGGGTATAGCCCGGAATATCCCTGTTTACGACAGCGCCTGCGGCTATGGCCGCACACTCGCCGATTTCCACATTGGGTAAAATTATCACCCCGGTACCAATCCAGGCATCCTGGTTCAAGGTGATGCTTCCGCGAACAGGAGGGAAGAGGGCGGTCAGCCGCGAGTGGTTGGCATCCGATGAAAGCACGAGTGTAACGCCCGGTCCGATGGATACACGGTCGCCGATGATCAGCCTGCAGGAATTATCGGAGTTCATGGTGGAAAGCAAAAGCCTTGGCCCGATATATACCTGATTTCCCACCTGAAATCCACAGCCCCGCAAAGCCATCACCCGAACTGAATTGGCAGGAAAATAGGACACCAGGAAGCGCATGAATTTTATCCAGGCCTGCTCCAGGGTGTTTCTTTTTCTGATTCTGTCCACTTTTTATCTTCTGATGAATTTATACAATTTCAATCCCAAAGTTCCGATTTTCATCAATACAGGACGGTGGATCATTTCAAATCTGCCGAAATTGACTTCTTCGCCTCCGAATTTTGCTTTGAAATCCCTTACCCCGTAATCGGCATCCGGCTTTCCGGCGCCGAGAAAGTCAAAATGCATCAATCCTTCCTTTTGGCCGCATGCAAGGGCAGCCCAGGTGGCGAGTATGCTCGGGTACTGCTCTTTAAATTCTTTGTCGAGACCGGCAATGTACCATTCGTAGATGGCTTTGCCGGGAAATACGGGACACATGATACCGCCTATGATTTTTCCTTCATGCCTGACCAGCAGGAATTTCCCCAGACCTTTCGCGGCGATTTCGTCTCTGAACGTATCAAAGAAAATTTTAGGGGGGAGAGGCTTGTTGACTTTTTCCCTGTATAGTTTCCGGAGCAGTTCATAAAAGGTGTCCGTGTCGGCCGGGTTCGTACTTTCTTCAATGCTTGCGCTGCTCAAGCCTTTCCTGATCTGGCGGGCCTTGCTCTTACTCATCGCCCCCAGCAGGAGGTCGGAACCGCTGACACGGGTATGTACGTGGAAATTCAGGTGTTCAGCATACCGGAAACCCTGTTTTAAAAAGGAAGCTTTAAGGTGGCTGCAATCAAATACATTTCTGAACTGCGAATAAATGGCTGTTTTTCTAATGGAGTTTTTATACGCCGACAATACCACATCGGCGTGCGAAGTTTCTTTCAGCAAAGGGCCGCCCCAAACAATGCTCCGGGCGGTAAGAAAACCGTAAAAGGCAGGTTCCTGTTGCAGCACACTGAGTAAGAGGCCGCATACTTCATTGTTCTGCTTCCGCAGTAGGGCTACCATCTGTGGAGTGTAACCGGGCACTTTTTTAAACAGGTCAAAAGCTTCGGGCAATTGAAAAAAATTGCCATCCGGATGAGACAAAACGAATTCACGCCAGCCCGATTTTCTGATCAGTTCGGCATCGGTTGATATGAAAAATTCATCTTCTTTCATATCATTCACTCATCGGGTTTGAAACATAGAAATATTTCTTTATCTTGTTTTTAATATTCTGCAGGATCAGTTCCTTCAGCCAGGGACCCATCGCATTGTGCCAACGCTGCGGGTGTGTGGTGATCATGATCTTTGCCGGCAGTTGGTTTTGCTCCAGCCCTCTGATGATGCTGTTGGTGCTTCGGAAGTGAAAATTCTGCTGAAAGGGGTTCTTTACCTTGTCACGGACACTTACCCTGTTTCCATCCCATTTGCGACCTGTGTCGGTCAGGTACAGGGTACTGTTGAAGTCAATGTCAAAATAGGGTTCTGCAATGACATGATAGTTTTTATAATGATGGTCTCTCCAGATCAGCCGGTTGTCCCAGATGGAAGCCGGACTTCCGTGCATGCAGATGGTTTGGATCGGGTAAAAGGTGCGGAAGTATTCAAGATTTTTCTCAAAGAGTTTGATGGCTTTCCTGAAGTTTCCGTTGGCCAGTGAAAGGTCTTCGTAGTGGTATCCGATTTCATGGCCAAGTGCGGCAATCTGACGGATGGTATCCGGGTCATTGCTTTCCGGTACGATGCGAAAGTAATAGGTGCTGCGTACCCCCAGTTCCCTTTCGATCTTTGCCTTTTCAAGGCTTTGTTCAGGGAGTGCATCCACATCGTGGCGCATGATAACATACTTCTCAGGCACATGACCTTTATACAGATCTTCATAAGCGATGATTTGATAGCCATGACGTATAAAGGCATGGAGCAGGCTTTTGTACTTATGTAAAGTAAAGTCACGCGGCATGATCGAAGAATTGATTTTGGAGATGAGGGTTTGCTTTCAGTGCAGCTGCACTTTCGGGGTAATTTCCGAAAAACCAGGCAAAAAAGCGTGTCGGGTCAATCGTCTCTCTGAGCAGCTTATCACGTTTTAATTTCCAGGCGGCCTTCAGGTCAGGAGTTTGAATCAGCTCGTTGAGTTTCTCCAGGAGTGTTTCGGCCTCACCGGTCGGGATTCCATAGGTAAGACCGTAACGATGTTCGAGTTCCTCCAGGTAGCCCAGTTTGCCAACAAAATCATTGAAGCGCACCGCCGGTGTTCCTAGAACCGCTGCCTCTGCGGTCATGGTCTGGCTGTCGCCGAGGTATAGATCCGCAAAATACAACACATGCAGGATGTCTGAAGCCTTTACATTGACTTTGTACTTTTCCAGTTCGGGTGGTAACGCCCGTTCAGAGGATAGGTGTACCCTGCCATAAGGTTCCAGCAACCTGATGATTTCAAGAGCCAGTTTGTCGGTGATACCGGTTTTGTTTTCGTCGTGCCAGGCCGTTAGTTTGGCGAAGCGGATGAAGAAGTTGAGGCGGTTGCCACTGAACAGATCTTTCACCTTGGTGTAGTCGGGTTGAAAATAGGCCGGCCGCAGATAGGCCAGCTCCTGATTGCCCCTGTACTTGATGGTTTTCGGATGATGCTCCCACCGGGCGGCGCTGCAGGATTCAGGGCACAACTGATGGTCTAGGAAACGCACAAAGGTGTTTGAATACATCGGAAAGATGTCAAGGTCGTCTTCAAAAACGCTGATGGTTTTTATACCCAGCAATTTGGCAAAGGGTGCAAATTCGGCGGAGGTGGAAATGAATACGTCGGGCTTGAACCGACGGGCTATTTTCCAATGCCGGAGCACACGGCTGATGAAGGCGCGTGCAATACCCCAGCGGCTGTCGTTCCTTTCCTGTTCAGCCACATTGATATAGTCCATCCCGCTTTCCTGCAATAGTCTGCTGAGTACATCCTTTGTTTTGATGGTGACCAGTACGGTATGTCCATGGTCTGTCAATAACCGCATGCAGTTGCGAAACAGGTGGAAATGGGCCGGATGCGCCAGGTAAAAGAGGTACTTCTTTTTCTTTTGCATCATGCGCTGGTTTCGGTAGGAATGGAAGAGAGGCCGGCCAGCATCCAGGCATTGGACCATCTCATGAAATTTGCTTTGTTGGTATGCTTCGGGTATTTGCGGAAGTAAAAATAGCCTTTAGAATCCTGCATGTTTTCGATGGTGTACAGGGCCACCCTTTTCGCCTCTTCCAGTCGATTGAATCGTGAAAGGGTAAGCAGACATTGTCCGGCGGCCGTACAGTCCAGGGGCCATTCCTGTTGGTCATAGAAGCGCGCCTGTCCCTGCGGCCCAATGAAATTGGAAAGATAAAAGTGAAGACCCTTTTCGAGGGCCGGGTTCCATTGTGTAAGTCCTGTGCATTTCCCGAAATCGTCGAGGCAATCCAGAATATAGCCAGTGTGGTAATTGTCAATCCAGTCACCCGTTTTTCTTTGCGAATACACCCAGGCACCATCCGCACGCTGGTATTTCATCACCCAGTCTACCGCTTGTGCGGCCAGGGTCCGCCAGGCCTCATTTTTTGTGATGACATAGGCTTGAGAGAGCATCCTTGCGCCTTTCATGCTGGCATTAAAAACCTTTTCATGGTCGAAAGGTGAATAGGAAAAACAGAAGCTTTGATCCTGTTCAACGGACCGGTTGATATGCCGGATGATAAATTGTCCGCAGGCTTCGATGAGCGAAGCCGCTTCAGGGATGTTCAGTTTCTTCCAGGCCAGGTACAGGGCATTGCAAATGATACCCGTCGCCACAATGGTGGGTTGGTAAGCAGGAATGCTGGCGTACCGGGCTTCCCAGGGGAAATCATACCCCCAGCAGGCGCCCTGGTATCCGGGGGGGATCAGCCTTTTGAGCTCGTCAAGAAGGTGGTTTATTTTTTCAAGGTCACGGGCCACTGTTCCCGGGGAAGAAGATTGGGCATAGCCCTGAATGGCCAGGCCGAGCGTGACGGGATTGATGGATTTTTTTATGCCGAGGGGCTTTCGCAGGTTGATGGGCGATCGCTTGATGCCTTGCTGTATCAGGAATAAAAGCGTATGCTGCCGCCGCAAAACCGGCCACCTGAAAATGGGCGCATTCAGACCATCGTAGGGATCATAGCCTTTAAATTCCTCCTCTTCCATGTATTTTCTGAGGAGTGCCAATGAATGCACGATTTTTTCATCTGCAGTCATACTTAAGCGATGTGCAGTTTCGTACCATTCTGTGCAATGGATTCCAAGACGAGGAAAGTGCTCAGCGTACTGTTGTACAATTCATCAAATGCAATGGGGGCGGCTTTGCCTTCTTCAATGGAATGGATAAAGGCATCAATTTCCGCCCGGTGTCCTTTGTCCTGGTTTCCACTGTATTTCTTTTTGATCCTGCTTCCTGAAATTTTCAGTTCTTTGAAATCATCCAGTTGCGCAATGAGTCCGCCGTTGTATACCTCCAGGTATTCCTTGCTGACATCCTTGTTGCCGTTGGAGAAATAGGCGATACTTGCAATGCTTCCGTTTTCAAATTTCAGGCTGATGCTCACAGTATCCTGCAAACCGGACGGATCTTTCATGGCCAGGGCCGATACTTCGCTAATCTTACTGCCGGTGAGAAAGCTGCAGTAATCGATAAAATGACAAACCTCGCCAACGATCCTTCCACCACCGGTTTTCGGATCATGGATCCAGTGATCCCCGGCTACTGTTCCGGCATTGATCCTGAAAAGGATGGAAGAGGGAACAGCGGCATTCAGATGCTGCTTTAATTTTATACTCAAGGGAGCAAAGCGCCTGTTGAAGCCGACCATCAGCCGTGCTTCGGAAATTTTATATTGCCGGTATATTTCTTCCAGTTCTTCCCTGTATAGACAGAGCGGTTTCTCGGTAAAAACATTCTTACCGGCTTTCAGCGCATCCAATACCAGGGCGGCATGCGAATCGTGGCGTGTGGCGATGAAGAGGGTGTTGATGTTTCTATCTTTTACAATTTCCGCAGCATCGCCTGTGCAGTAAGCGAAGCCGAATTTGTCGGAGACGTTACGGGCATTGTTGGGACGTGCCGTAGCCACGCCAACCAGGTTGACACGGCCTTTGAGCGCCGGGAGCAGAAAATTCTGGCCAAAGGATCCGGCACCGATCATACCGGCCTGCACGGAGGAAGGTGAAGCGGTGTGTGCGGATTTCAGGGTTACCTTCTGACTGAGTTGTTTGCTGATGTCGTATTCGAGCAGGATGCCGGCAAAGGGTTCTGATTTTTCAAGGATCAGATCGTAGGCCTTGGTGGCATCCCTGAAGGCGAAAACATGACTCAGAAGACTGTTCAGACGTATTTTTTGCGTCGCCAGCAAGCCGGTAAACGCTTCCATGTTCCTGTTTTCGGTCCAGCGCACATAGGCATAGGGATAGTCAATGCCCTGCTCTTCGTATTCCGTGTCGTATCGGCCGGGTCCATAGGAACAGGACATCTTCAGTTCCAGTTCCTTCACATAATAATTTTTTCGGTTGAAACCGGTGGGTACGGCCCCAACAACAATTACTTTCCCCTTTTTACGGCACAGGGTGCCTGCCAGGTCGATGGGGTCGGTGGAGGAGGAACCGGCCGTGATGATCACCGCATCGGCCCCATAGCCGCCGGTGAAGTGCTGAAGGGCCGCTTCCAGTTGCGGATCTTCCCGCAGCACGGCCATCTCAGCTCCGTTTTCAAGGGCCGCCGTCACCTGTTTGGGATCGATGTCTATTCCAAAGGTCTTTACCCCCGAGGCCTGCAGGAGTTGCAGACTGATTTGTCCGATCAACCCCAGTCCGATCACCACACAGTTTTCGCCAAGACGCAAATCCGCCTGACGAACACCCTGCAGGGCAATGGCGCCGAGCGTGGTAAAGGCCGCATGTTTCATGGATACGGTAGGGCTCAGTTTAACACAAAGGTTTACAGGAACGGCCACCACTTCGGCATGGACTGCCGAACTGCCGCCACACGCTACCCGGTCGCCGATTGAAAATTCTTTGACATCCTCAGCCAGCGCAATGACTTCTCCGGCGCAGCTGTAGCCCAATGCGCTGGGCGCATCCAGTTTGTTCATCACCAGGCGGTAGGTTTCTTTCAGCCCGATGGTTTTAGCGGTTTGAATAACTTTCCTGACCTCTTCCTTCCTGGCTCTGGCTTTACCCAGGTACCCCAGGCGGGCATCTTTTACGGTTTTTCCTTCCGTACCGGCGCTGATCAATGAATAGTGATTGCGAACCAAAACCTGACCCGGTCCAAGCGCGGGAAAAGGAACTTCCAGCAATTGCATCTTTCCGTCCTTCAGATTTTGAGTGAGCTGATCCATCTTTTAAGCAGTAATGACCCGGTTAAAGATAATCTCCAGGTTTTTAACCATGTGGGCCTCTGTAAAGCCCGCTTCGTATTTTTTACGTGAATCCAGGCCCATTCGTTGCCTTTTTTCCTGATTCGAAATCAACTCTTCCAGGCGCTGGGCGATGGCTTCCGGCTTTTCCAAAGGTACAATGAATCCGTTTTCCCCGTCTTTTACCGATTCAACAATGGCGCCACGGTCGGTACTGATGATGGGCAATCCTGCCGCCATCGCTTCCACCAGGACCCAGGGATGTCCTTCGGGCGCTCTGGGCGGGAACACGAAAATATCGGCATTGCTCATGTATTGCAGTTTCTGTGTACTGACCTCCGGACCCAGAAAACGGATGGGCAAATGATGTTTTTCTGTTAAATCCAGGCATTTGGTACGGGTACTTTCCTTTCTCCATCCCCCGATAACGGTAACTTCAATTTCTGCCCGGGTTTCAGCCGGAAGCAGGTGAATGGCCTCCACCAGGTCTTCAATGCCTTTGGAGGCCTGCAGATTTCCGAGGTATAGAATTGAGACCGGGTTTGTGTCGATCCTGTTTCGGGGAGGGATGGTATAATCACCTCCGTTAGCGGCCACAAAAATCCTTTCATCCGGAAAGTAACCCTTAAACAGGTATTTTAAATTTTCTCCCAGAACAATGACCCCTGAACACATTCCAAAAATGAATCTGACATACATCCGGTTGATGGCACCGCTATGATCCATCCATTCCCTGAATTCGCTTCCGCGAAGGTGCAGCAGAATGTTCCGGCAGAAAATCCTGCTCAGCAGGATGTAAAGGGAATCCTTCAGAAAACCAATGGTACTCTGACTGATGGGTATCAGCACCAGATCCGGTTTCCTGCCAAGGTTTTTTTTCAGAATGTTTTTATAAATGGAGAGGTTCCTGATAATCTTTTTCAGACTAAAAGAGCCCATGTCTTTCAGGTCCTCATTGATTTTGGTATCAATGTGCACCAGGTCAAACCGGTCTTTTAAACCTGAACGTAACAACGTTTCCGTGGCAATGGCTGGTCCCATGTAGGGTGGGGGCAATTTCCCAAACAGAAAAATTACGGAGGGCTTTTTCATACCGGTCAGACTTGTTTCTCTTTTGGCAGCAGCGCATAGGCCATGACCGGGTAAACAATGTATAACAACGGCGCATAGAGTGTGGGTACCGTGGTAATGGACCAGAGCAGAATGGCGGTAATGGTCGCGGACAAGAGGTATTTGTCAGCCATTTCAAGTTTTAACCATTTTGCCAGGACACCGAAAAGAAAGAACACATAAAAGAACAAACCGATAAATCCGGTCAGAAACAACTGCCGGACATAGTCGCTGTGCATACCGCCGCCAATCATGACCACCGTTTCTTTGAAATTGGCTGTAACGATACCGATGAAGTGATTTTGCGGTGGCATTTGCTCCCAGATTTCAAAGTATTTTTCCCAACGGGTCATGCGCCCGTTAAAGGCCTGGTTGGCTTCCGATTCCCCTTCCACCACCATCAGTTCCTTGCCGATCAAAGGTTCGATGTGGTTAATGTATAGATCCTGTGCAAAGAAGGTAGAGACAACAAAAACAAACATCAGGGCAAACAGGAGTCCCCTTGAGTTGCGCAGGTTGTGAAACAGGAAAACAATGATCAGAGCGATGAACACTCCCCAGGTCGATACGTGACGGATACGTGTCAAGCCATACACGACAAATGCAATGCAGAGGATAAGATGCCAGGCCTTTATCTTGAAGCTGATCTTTCCTTCGTACAGGTTTTCCAGGAAATAGTAGGAGATGATCATCAGGAAAAGAATAAAGTAAATAGCGTAGTTCATGATGTCGGCATAGGCGCCGCGGATCCTGGAGCCACCGCCGCGTCCCTGGCTGATGAATTCAATGGCAATCGGATTGAAGATGGATTCATATAAAAAGATACCAAATGGAAACAGACAGGAGACCAGGAAAGCGGTTAGCAGTCCATGCAAATCATCTTTCGACTGAATGATCCTGCGGGCGTAAAAATAGAGGAATACCGGCGTCGTGAACTTGATGAGATCACCGAATGCCACTACGCTCAGATCGATGAACCAGAAGGTGGCCGCATTGAAGATGAGTACCAATGCCCATATTCGGAAGGGGACATCTTCAAGGGCTCTGTCTGCCCTGGGAAATCCATTGCTGAGGGAACTCATCAGGATGAGTACCGGCGTTAGAAAGCCCACAATGTACAAAGGAGAGGCGAGGGCGGAGGTTTCCTTTAATTCATAGAAATTATCAATGATGGGCCGAAGCAGGATGAGCCACACAAACCACTTTTTGTAAAGCGGAAGGCGCCTGAACCAATGCCACCATTTTTTAAAATTCATATTTTT
>JAEUTF010000219.1 GCA_016788185.1 Bacteroidia bacterium
TATCCGGAAGCCGACAGCGCCTTCAGCAAAGTAACGGAACTCAGCCCCAACTGGCCCAACGGGCATCTGTACCGGGGCCGCACCAACGGTCAACTGGATTCGACCTATACTTCACTCGCGGCCATCCCTCATTACCAGAAGTACATTGAACTCGTTTCCGCCGATTCGGCCAATTCAGCCAAATACAGCAGAGAGCTGATTGAAGCCAACAGTTATATAGCGGTGGCGCATCTCCGTAAAAAAGACTGCAGGACCTCTCTGGAATACTGGAACAAGGTATTGGCCATTGATCCAAAAATTCAGCAGGCCACCGACGCCATAAAAATCATAAGGGAGTCGAAAGACTGCAAATAAGTTTCTTGAAAGGATTCCTTTTCAGGGAAGCAAGGAAAGGGTCACCATGAACAGCCGGAATGGCACAAAGCGGCTGTTTGAATGAAAACCCGGATGGCAGTAAAGAACTGCTGAGGGAGTGCCTCCCGCCCAATATCTTTTAATACATCGATCAGGCTTCCGGGCCTGAATCCCCTTCAAACTTAAAGCCCAGTCTTTTGCTGGTACTGATGGTGCTTTGCATGGTGTTCACCATCGCTTCAAAAACGGTAATCTCTTTCATGGCATCGAAAGGCGGAACGCTGGCATCGATGTCGAGACTGAACGAAAGACAGTTTTCAACGAGTGAACGTATACTTTCGGCACTCACACGTGAATTTGTATAATCGTTGAAAAGGATACCGAGCTGGCGCTTACCTTCCACGAAGAAGTTTCCTTCCCGGTTGACAAACATTCTCGCGACAAGGTGTCCGACATCGTTCTTTCGGTCAAACTTAAAGGAGTCGGACAGGAAATTGTAAATACTGATCATACCCACCGTGGCACGGGTATGGTCAAGGCTGACGTACGAGTTTTTCCAGACCGGATGGGAAGGATCGAAAACAAAGGCGTTGGTATGCATGATGAAAATGAGCAGATCATCGGCCACTTTGATCTCTGCTTCGAAGGTTCCGCGATCCTTGTACTGAATTTTGATCCTGGAGTCAACCTTGTGCACTTCCCTTCTCAGATCGCTTTCAACCTGCTGCAGCACCAACTTCAGTTGCTGCAATACCGCATAGGTCTGATCGGTAACATCCTTCACCAATCCACCTTTGGAGAGGAGAAGTTTAACAAGCGGTGATGAGGGTTCGTTCATGTACAGGTCGGTTAAATGGCAACTCCTGATTATACTTTTTATTCATTCCCGTTCATTCCCGGATCAAAGAATGCCCGGTTCCGATCACAGATCCGGACTACATTCTTCGTCCTTTGTGCTCTCTGAAATCAATAGGCACGGGCGAATATCACCCGTTGGGTGGAAGGATTCCCAGTGAGGATACACTTACCCTGTTCCTGTTTATTGTGGAGCGGAATACACCGAATGGTAGCTTTGGTCATTTCTTTGATCTTCTGCTCTGTTTCAGAGGTGCCATCCCAGTGCGCATAAATGAAGCCCCCTTTCTCATCCAGAATTTTATTGAATTCCTCCCAGGAGTCGGCCCGGTACGTATTTTCTTCGCGGAAATCGAGGGCCTTTTTGTAAATATTGTCCTGAATTTGATTCAGCAGATGCTCAACTTTCAGGTCGAGATCCGTAATCTGATAGACCGACTTCTCCCGGGTATCACGGCGGGCCACTTCCACGGTCCCGTTTTCCATGTCTCTGGGCCCGATGGCTATTCGAACCGGAACCCCCTTCAATTCGTATTCGGCAAATTTCCAGCCCGGCTTGTGGGTATCCCGGTTATCGTATTTGACGGTAATGCCTTTTGCTTCGAGTGATTTTTTCACCGGAGCTATAAAAGCATTCAACTGATCGAGCTGATCAAAATTTTTGTAGATCGGTACGATCACTACCTGGATCGGCGCCAGACGGGGCGGAAGCACCAGGCCATTGTCGTCGCTGTGTGACATTATCAAGGCTCCCATCAGTCGTGTGGAAACACCCCATGAAGTAGCCCAGACATACTCCTGTTTTCCCTCTTTTGAGGTGAACTTCACATCAAATGCCTTCGCGAAATTCTGACCCAGGAAATGAGAAGTTCCGGCCTGCAGGGCCTTCCCATCCTGCATCAAGGCTTCAATACACATCGTATCGAGCGCTCCGGCAAACCGCTCATTGGCTGATTTAGAGCCCTTTATAACGGGAAGGGCCAACACCTCTTCCGCAAAAGTGGCATAGACATCCAACATTCTTCTCGTCTCCTCCATGGCCTCCTCGGCGGTGGCATGGGCGGTGTGCCCTTCCTGCCAGAGGAACTCGGCCGTCCGAAGGAACAAACGTGTACGCATTTCCCAGCGAACCACGTTGGCCCATTGGTTGATCAGCAGCGGGAGGTCACGATACGACTGAATCCAGCCGCGGTAGGTATTCCAGATGATGGTTTCGGAGGTGGGTCGTACAATGAGTTCTTCCTCGAGTTTGGCATCTTCATCCACCACGATTCCGCCACCGTTCGGATCATTCTTCAGCCTGTAGTGGGTGACCACGGCACACTCCTTGGCAAAGCCCTCTACGTGGCTGGCTTCTTTGGAGAAAAATGATTTTGGGATGAAGAGCGGAAAATAGGCGTTCACATGGCCTGTATCTTTAAACATCTTGTCCAGATGCTGCTGCATCCGTTCCCAGATGGCGTACCCATACGGTTTGATCACCATACAGCCTCTCACAGCGGAGTTTTCCGCCAGGTCGGCTTTGATCACCAGGTCCTGGTACCACTGGGAATAATTTTCACTTCTCGGAGTTAATTGTTCGCTCATATCCTTTCTATCTTTACAAAGTTTGGCATTGTGTTTGCCTGCCCTCTGACACGACAAAATTGGAAAACAGACCGCACATAGCCAATCATTATTAAACCAATAAAAAATCTTAGAGTCAAAAAAGCCGGTCGAACATGATAAAAGGAGGAAAAGCCATGAAAAATGTAACTCTCGCGCTTGTTTCAGCTGCCATCAGCATCAGTTCCTGTTCATCAGGGCGCATGGCCAGCCGCGATTACGATGATGTTTATTATTCAAACCGTGATGCCATCGAAGAGGACTACAACCGCAACAGCGGCCGGGATCAGGAGCCATCACGCAGCAGGACAGAAGATTACACTCCTTCCCGCGAGCAAGGCAACGACAACAATTACCGACCATCGGATGATCAACAGGGCGGAGAAAATCAGCCGGCTGAAAACGACCGTTTCCGCTATGATTCCAGCCAACCGGATTATTCTACTTCCGAAAACAGGGAAGGCCAGGATGGCAAAACGTATGTCACCAACAATTACTATTACGACGATGATGACTATTACGATTATGCCTACTCGGCACGCATCCGTCGTTTTTACCACCCGGTAGGCTGGAGTTATTACGATCCTTTCTACACCAATCTTTACTGGTACGACTACAATCCTTACTCCTGGGGCGTGAGTTTATACTGCACCTATAACTGGTGGCGCCCCACCTTTTACACCGGCTGGGGATGGAACAGCGGCTGGAGCGTCGGCTTTGGATACGGTCCTTCCTGGGGATGGGGGAATCCCTACGGTGGCTGGGGCAACCCTTACGGCGGCTGGGGATGGAACGGAGGTTACTGGAACGGATACAACCATGGCTACTGGAACGGGTATAACCAGGGTTATTGGAACGGGTATTATGCCGGTTTGTATAACGGTACTTTTAACCCCTATTACTTCAACAGCATGGACTCCTACAGTTACTATTACGGACCCCGCAACGGACGGAACAATGTGGCCAGCAATGTGGCCGGCGGAAGAAGTATCGGCGAAGTGTACGGACGCAGCCTGGCAGCCGAACAACCGAAGAGTCCGCGCAATGAAAGCGCATTTGATGGAAGTAGCGCCATCGGCCGTCCTAAAAGAGAGATCAAACCGCTCGGCAATGAACTAGCCTCACCGGGAAAAGGTAGTGAATCATCCGGTCGTCCGAAGTTCACCCGTGAAAACCCCAAAGGCGTCAGGGACAACAGTTCTGAAACCGTTACGCCACGCAACAACAATCCCAAAGCCGGTGGTTCAGAGGGTGTGAATCCAGGGAGCAACAACCCCCGGAACAATGCAGGAGATGCGGTGAACCCGCGCTCTGCAGATCCGAAGGCTACCAATCCCCGCAACAACGGCGATAACTATACGCCCCGCAGTACTGATCCGAAAAGCAATCCCCGTTCAAACGACGATGTTTATACTCCGAGGCAGAATGAACCCAAAACAAACAATCCCCGGAGCAACGATGGGTACACGCCACGTGAGAGTAATCCACGGAACAATCCGCCGGCGAACAACGATAACTACACCCCACGGAATAACAATACACCCAAAGGGAATGCGACACCCAGGAGCAACGATGGCTATACGCCAAGAAACAATCCGGGCATGAGTACTCCGCGCTCCAACGAAAACTATGCTCCACGTGAAAACGGACCTTCCAAATCATCTCCCCGTAATTCGCGCAATGACAATTACACTCCCCGTCAGGACAATTATTCCATCCCGAACTCCGGCAGGCCAAAAAATGAGCGCAACGAATACAATGCACCTTCAGGCCCCACCCGTAATTCGGAACCCAGGGAAATACGCCAGCCCCGTGGTAACAACTCCGGCCCACGCAGCTTTGAAACACCACGTTCGAACGGCGGCAGTGAAATCAGGAGCAACAGCCGCAGTAACAGCAGCCCTTCCTTCTCTGCTCCTTCCAACAGCCGCCCTTCCGGCGGAAGCGGAGATAACAGCGGCGGACGCAACAGGCGATAAAAAATAATACGTACAGGCTGCAGCAAGCAACGGACCTCCCTTGAGGCGCCCATCAAAGTGGCCTTCAGGAAATACTTCCGAAACTGCTGCAGCCTTTCTCATTCAATCAAGTAACCACCAATATGAAAACCGGATTTTCAATACTTCTGCTTCTCACAGTGTCCATCACACGTCCTGCTTCAGCTCAAACGGATGCCGATGTCCTGCGCTTCAGCATGCTGAACTATGGAAGTACCGCCCGTTCTATGGGTATGGGCAATTCATTTGCCGGACTGGGTGCCGATTTCAGTTCACTCGCAAGTAACCCTGCCGGTATTGCTCTTTATAAAAGGTCTGAATTCAGCTTCAGTCCGATGTTTTCCAACCGCTCCATCGATGCCAGTTTTATCGGTAAAGATGTAAATGACAACTTCTTTAAGTTTGCTTTTGGAAACCTGGGCATGGTCTGGGCCACTTCAAGAGAAAAGAGTTCATCCCCCTGGAAAGGTTTTGCTTTCGGACTCGGCTATAACCGGACCAATGATTTCAGCGGCCGTTACACCGCAGAAGCCGGGAACGGAAAAAATTCTCTGCTTGACAATTATCTGGAACAGGTGGAGGGAGTGGATCCGGACGATATCCCCAATTACTTCCCCTTTGATGTTGATCTCGCCTGGCAAACTTTTCTCATTGACACGTTTACTTCCGGAGGAGATGTTTACTATTACAGTGCCTTGCCCTTTGCAGGTGCGTTGCAACGAAAATCGCTCGAGACGCGCGGTGGACAAGGCGAATGGGATTTCACATTCGGAGGCAATTACAACGAAATGCTGTACCTGGGTTTCACGCTGGGTATAGCGTCCATTCGCTATGAAGAAGAAAGCACCTGGGAAGAAGAGGATAATATGGACACCATACCTTATTTTGAAAAATACCAGTTGAATCAAAATCTGAAGACCAGCGGAAGCGGTATCAATTTTAAATTCGGCGCCATTTTCCGGCCTGCAGACCCCATCCGCATCGGCGTAGCCATTCACAGCCCTACCTGGTATACGCTGGTGGATGAATATTCCACCAGTATCCGTACCGACCTTCAGGATGGGAATATCCGTGATTACAGCGGACCGGTTTTCATCCCATTCGATTACAACGTCACCACCCCCTTTCGTGTATTAACCAGCCTGGCACTCATCATGGGGAAACATGGTGCCTTTAATGTCGACTATGAGTTCCTCGATTACAGCCATGGAAGAATACGCCCGGTAGACCGGAGTTTCTCGTCTGATTTCAATCCCGTAAACAATGCACTGAGAAAAAAATATACGGCCTCTCACAACCTGCGGGCCGGCATCGAATTCCGTGCTGATCAGTTGCGCTTCAGAGCAGGAGGATTCTATTCCACTTCGCCCTTTGTGACAGCCCTTCGGGCTTCGGATGAAACCGACCTTAGCCGTTACGGATTCACAGGCGGTATAGGATTCAGAGAGAAAAAGTACTTTATCGATGCAGCCTATTCCTGGTCACAGCAGGGATCATACCTTCAGCCGTACACCCTGAACAATCAAACAACAGAAGGTATCACCTTCAAACAAACCGATAACCGTGTATTGATTACGGTTGGATTTTTATTTTAAGTTTGCCCGCGCCGGCCATTGTTCAGCAGCCTGCCCCCACTCTCATAAACCAAAATACAAAGTAAGAAAGCGCTGTGCCCATGCAGGGCGCTTTTGATTATATTCCGGCTTGAACACTATCAAACGTCACCAGGGAAGCACCGTAAAGCGGACTTCATCAATACAAACCTTTTCGCCTGCCGGATTGTAGAAATAAACACTGACCAGGTCATCCGGACGCAGTTCCTCCACGAGCTTGTATCCGGCATAAAAAGTATTCCAGCCATCTTTTTCCATTTCATACTCGCTGAAATTTACCCCGCGCCACAAAATGGTTTTACCGTTTCGGTCAACCGATACAACTCCCTTTACCTCACGTAAATCTTCATCGCCCCTGAATCTGCACTTCAAGTGGTACACCGCCCCCTGGCTGAAACCCAGATCAACTGCCACGGTTTTGATACCGGGACTGTACTCCTGGCCCGGCGCCATGACAATGCACCATTTTCCCTCGCTGGCGATGCTGTCGGTACGAAATAAACTGTCATTGCTCCAACGCAATGTTTCGAACCCGTTCATGGTCTGGAAGAGCGGTGCTGGCTTCTGCACCTTCGGCAAACTGCTGTCTTTTGAGTAGACCAAAACGCCGGCGTTGAAGAAACTGTCGCGTTCCACGAGATAGGGAAATTTCTCTTCGAGAATCATTTCCACTTCCGGCGCATGGTAATTGTTTGACCAGGCATGAATGAAATGACTGACCATTGCAGAATCTGCCAGTTTTTTCAGCTCTATAAAATGCGGCGGCCGGTTGCAGAGATATTGCCTGAATTCCGGTGAATCGGGCAAACGACGGGAATAATAGTGAATATAGTCGGGGTTTATCACATTCACCGTTGCCAGGCTGTTTGCCCGGCCGTACTGCCTTGTGTATTCAGCACATTTAGCGGCCACTTCTTTAAACGGCGCGAAAAACTGCGTTGAATAAAATTTATGAATAAAAACGGTATCGATAGCCGTCACAACGAGCAAGAGAAAAGGCAGAAAATACTGCCAGGGTTTAGACATGCGCTCGTCCAGCCAGGAAAACATCAGGAGTACAATGAAAGGAAAACTAAACAACAGGATCGAATACTGAAATACAGGATTCTTAAATACCGAATAGAAATATGCCACCAATGCCGGCAGGAGGAAGAACACAGCCGCGAAGGTATGTTTGCGGGACCATCTCGTCCGTCCCTTCACCTGCAGCAGGGTGAACAATGAAAAAAGGACCAACAGCCCGAAGAGAACCGGACTTCCGTTAAAACAGTACAGCAGGTAGTTCCAGATGGCCTCCCTTCCCGGAGGGCCGAGCCAGCCTTCGGGGCCACCCAGGCCCCCAATGCTGAACTGGGTGATGAACACACTTACGTTCGGAATGTAGGCCAGGATCATCAGTACTCCGCAGAGGAGATAGGAAGGGCGCGCCTTCGGGTTAATTTGAAACAAACCGCTTAACCCAACAATGGCCGCAAAAAGAAAACTGAAATAATGCGAATACATGCACCCCACTCCACCTGCAATAAAGAGCAGGCCGTCCTTCCATTTCCAATCCACATTCTTCCATACGATGTTTGACCATGCATAAACAAGAAGCAAACTGAAAAACAATCCCGGACTATAGGGCCTGGCCAATTGTGCGTACAAGATGGGAAACGCGAGGGCGGCGAATACGGCGCTCGCAGCCAAAGCCGGAAATCTGCCAAAAAAATTCCGGCCCGTCAGGTAGAACAAGCAGACCGAGGCGACGCCCATCAGCACGAATGGCAGCCGTAAAAAGAATTCACCGGTACCGGCAAGATGGGTCCAGCACCAGAGAAACGACTGCACCCCTGCAGGGTGCATGTCATTCAGCCGAACTCCTTTTTCAATCATCTCGGCAAAACTTCCGAACTGCAGACGAGAAAGCGCACTGAGTTCATCGTTACTGAGTGACCAGTCGCTGAAATGATAAAAACGGAGGAAGGCACCGGCCGCGACGATGAGCAGCGCCAGTTTATCCTCCAATTCAAATTTCTTCATGACTACTTTCCTGTTGTGTTTCGCTGACACATAATTTCATACAAGACCATTCCGGCCGCCACTGAAACATTGTACGAGGAAATGCTACCCTGCATCGGCAGTTTCACCCTGACATCGCAACGCTTCAGGTACTCCTGCGAAACACCGTTCTCCTCACTTCCCATGATAACGGCCAATGGTCCTGTCAGGTCACTTTCACGGGCAAGGATATCCGCCTTTTCCGTACAGGCGGCGATTTTAAATCCTGATGTATGCAGGAAGTCAATGGTATTTTTCAGGTTATCTTCCCGGCAAACCGGAAGATGGTGCAAGGCGCCCGCACTGGCTTTCATGGCATCCCCGTTGATGAGGGCCGATCCGCGGGAGGGAATGACGAGCGCGTGAACGCCGGAACATTCCGCTGTGCGGGCGATCGCACCCAGGTTACGTGTATCGGTAATCCGGTCAAGAATCAGGATCAGGGGGACTTTGCCTGATTCAAAAAGGCCCGGGACCAAATCTTCCGTACTGTAATAGGTCACCTGGCTCAGGTAAGCAATCACTCCCTGGTGATTGCTGCGGGTAATTCTGTTCAGTTTCTCACCGGGCACCACCTGGAAGTGCAGGCCGGCCTGTTTCAGGGCCTCTCGCAGCTCACGCAGGAGCGGATTGTTCAGACCCTGCTGGATAAAAATACGCTCAAACTCCTTTCCCGAATGCAAAGCCTCCAGTACGGCACGCGTTCCGTACACCATGGTCATTTCGCTTCCCTGCATAAATCTGTCTTTATCGTTTATCATCGTTCGAAGTCGTTTACCACTCTGCCCTGCCTCCAGTGATCCACGGCAATGTACCATACGTTTTCATACACTGCCTGGCGGATGAGCGCATAATCATTCTCGGTAAAAGGATTGTTCATTTTACGGAACAGAAAAAGCATATCCGGAAATCCCGCCAGGTTGGAATAGGTCCATTGTTCCGTTTCACCGTCACGGTAAATGGAATGTGGCCGGCCAAGAATCATATGAATCATGCCGCGATCGGTTTTCCAGCCCTCCAGGTACGATGTAAAGAGCCGGTTGGCCTCCTGCACCCGGTTGTAATACGTTCGGATCAGAAAACGCGCCCTCTCCGGCGAACCGCCTATGTCCAGCCAAAAACCGTCGAGTGCCGCTTTCTTGTCATCGGCTTGCATCAGCTGATGATATTCCTTCCGGGTAGTCAGGTAACGTGTAGCTTCAATCAACTGTTCCGCCCTTGTAACTTTCGGGAAATCCTTCTCAAAACAGGTCACGGTCAGTCCACCGTTCAGCAAGGTGTCGGGCTGAAAGAAATAGATGCCCGGCTGCGTCAGTCTTACAGCCGACCACTGTTCGCGTTCCAGCCTGAAAACACTGTCTGAACGCATTTCAAACACTTCGTCCTCCACCACCCTGAAGGGCAATACCGCCAGGGGGAATTTTCGGAAATAACAACGCACCCAGAGAAACTCTGTCCCGGGCCACTGCGATCCGATCGAAAACGTGGAAGGACCGGAAAGCCGGCTCTCGTAAAGATAGCTTCCGAGTGAATCTCTCAGCAAAAAATTCTGGGGAGAAAGCACATCGTGGGCTTTCAACACCAGATAGCGGCTGGCATCGGTCTTCCGGTTCAGATCCGAAAACACCAGTTTCAAAACAGCACTCCCTTTCGGAGGCAGCGGTATCCGGAAGTGATCCCTGAAACCGGCGTCATTGGACGGGGACCAGATTTCAAAAGCGGCGGATCCCGAATCAAGAGGTACTTTGCTGTTGTATGATGCATAAACCGAATAGTGCAGCTTCATTCGGGCCATGTACCTCTCCCCTGCATTCATGTACAACAAGGAACCGGCAGGAATGGAAAAATACAGCACTGAACTGTCACTGCCATCGTGGTAAATCAATGCTTCGGGTGCCAGTATGTCGCTGGTGTATGAAAACTGCGTCGTAAGGTTCTCCTGACTGAGTCGGGAGGGGGTGTTGCAGGCGCCCAGAAAAAGCAGCAGCAGGCAAAGAGCGCATGCTGCTCCGGACTGTAAAATACAGGCTTCAACAAGCGCCGCAGACCTCATGCGTCTAAAGGGGCATCGTGGTCGTGCTCGCACTGTGCGCATCGTCGTTGTCATCAATATCCTCGGTACGGTCAATCAGTTTCTGGTTGATCTGCTTGCTGGTTTTGAGTCCCAGTTTTTTCAGGTTTTCCACTTTCGATACCAGGTTGCCACGACCGCTGTGCAGCTTGTTCATGGTGCTTTCGTAGGCCGATTGAGCATCCTGCATTTTCTTGCCCACCGCAATCATATCGTCAATCAGTGCAGCAAATTTATCGTAAAGGTCGCCCGACTGTTTGGCAATTTCCAGCGCATTCTTATTCTGGTACTCGAGTCTCCAGATACTGGCAATGGTACGCAAGGTGGCCAGCAAGGTGGAGGTGGTGACAATCACAATATTCCTGTCGAAGGCCTCATTGAACATTTCGTGATCCTGCTCCACAGCCAATGCGAAAGCAGGTTCTACCGGTACGAAGAGTAAGACAAAATCGAGTGTTTTGATCTGGTAGAGGTTCTGGTAATTCTTCGCGCTGAGGTCCCGTATGTGTTTACGCATTGAACCCAGATGCTCTTTGAGGGCCATCGCCCTAGCCGCTTCATCCTCTGCATTGCAGTAACGCTCATAGGCTATTAATGATACTTTTGAATCCACCACCAGGCTTCTTCCTTCCGGCAGGCTGATGATTACATCCGGCTGTAACCTGCGTCCTTCATCCGACTGCAGACTCGACTGAATAAAATACTCACGCCCTTTCACCAGTCCTGAGCGTTCCAGTACTTTCTCCAGAATCATCTCCCCCCAATTTCCCTGCGTCTTTGATTGGCCTTTCAACGCGGTGACAAGGTTGCGGGCCTCATCACCAATCGATTTGTTAAGGCTCTGCAGCTGCCCCAATTGCTCGCGCAGTGACTGGTGTTCCCTGATCCGCTCTTCATGGGTTTGTCTCACCTGTGTTTCAAAGCGGTCAATTTTTTCACGCAAGGGCGAAAGAATATCATCCAGCTTTACCTTATGCTCCTCCTGTATCCTTTGCGCATTCTTTAATACAATTTCAGATGCAATGGTACTGAACTGTTCTTTCATCTGTTGTCGGATGGACTCCAGGTCTTTGCGCTGATCCTCGAGCCGGGCTTCCAGCGCCTGCGCGGCAGACTCTGATTTTACCTTTTGCGACACCGTCTCAGCCAATTCGCTTCTCAACTGAAGAGCGGTAGTTTCCACCTTCAGCAATTGCTGACGTGCATCTTCCAACTGCTGCAAAGCCACGGCCTTTTGTTTCTCGGCCTCGCTGAGCAATTCGGGTGGCACCCCCGGGGAGGAATTTTTCAATGATTTAAAATACAACCAGGAAATGAGCGCTCCGAGCAACAAACCAAGCAATAAATTCATCCATTCCATCATCATACAAAGATAGCAAATGCAGCAGCAGGGCTGTCCCGGAATGACCCGGTGTATTCAGCCCCGGCTTCTATAATTCCATAAATTCCGGAAGGTCGGCCAGGAACTCAAAATTATCCCGAATTCGCTGAAGACAGTAGTGCTCCAGGCCGTTGGTCAGCACCAAAAAGGGTACTTCCAGGGTAAAATTATAACGTGCGGCCTGTAAAAATGTATCCTGCGACAATTTTACGGAAGTCGATTTACACTCGGCAATCAGCCAGGGTTTCCCCTGGCGGTTGTACACCACGATGTCGGCTCGTTGCGACAAGCCATTCACTTTCACCAGTTTTTCCACTGCCATCAAGGCGGGAGGATACCGGCATACCTCACTCATGTAGCGGAGCAGGTTTTGCCGTACCCATTCCTCCGGGGTGAGGGCCACAAAACGTTTCCTTACACTGTCGTAAATTTGCTTACTTTGCCCTAGCTCACGAACCCGGAATGAAAAATCCGGGAAGTTGAGTGGTTGAAGCAGGTAATCCTTCATCGTTCAAAAATACTATTCTCCGGCCTAGCCTCTTTTATAAACACGCAGCAGAAAAGCCATCTTATGAAAAACAAAAAGGAAATTGTTGAAAACTGGCTTCCCCGCTATACGGGGGAAAAGCTTGAAAAATTCGGCAAATACATCTTACTTACTAATTTCCAGCACTATGTCGACCTGTTCGCAAAATGGCACAAGGTGAAGGTGATTGGTGCCGGAAAACCGATGAGTTGCGCTACCGCCAAGGGAATTACCATCATTAACTTTGGAATCGGCAGTGCCAATGCAGCAACGGTCATGGATCTGCTCAGCGCCATTAAACCCAAGGCTTGTCTGTTCCTTGGAAAATGCGGGGGGCTGAAAAAGAAAAACAAAGTCGGCGACATGATTTTACCCATTGCCGCGATTCGTGGTGAAGGTACTTCCAACGATTACCTTCCCGCCGAAGTACCTGCCTTACCGGCCTTCAGCCTTCAAAAGGCGGTTTCCACCACCATCAGGAATTTTGGCAAGGATTACTGGACCGGTACCGTATACACCACCAACCGCAGGGTATGGGAACACGATTCGGAATTCAAGAAATTACTGACCAAACTGCGTTGCATGGCCATCGATATGGAAACCGCTACAATTTTCATCACCGGATTCGCCAACCAGATCCCTACGGGCGCCTTATTGCTGGTGAGCGACCAACCGATGATTCCGGAAGGCATTAAAACAGCCGACAGCGATACGCATGTAACCAAAAGTTATGTGGAAGAACACATCCGTATCGGCATCTCGGCATTAAACGAGCTCATCAACAACGGACTCACGGTTAAACACCTGCGTTTTTAGAGGAAAATAATCCGTAAAGCAAAGAAGGTTTGTGCAGCATAACGTACTCATTGCGATAAGATGGCGATAAAGACATTTGAAGACATCAGGAGGGACCTCCGGAATAAAATATACTATCCCATTTATTTGTTGCAGGGCGATGAACCCTATTACATCGACCAGCTCACCGATCTGCTCGAGAATACGGTGCTTGATGAGATGGAAAGGGAATTCAACCAGACGGTGGTTTACGGAAAAGATTGCGAAGTACTTGGACTGATCAGTGCGGCGAAACGCTACCCCATGATGTCCAATTACCAGGTGCTGATTGTAAAGGAGGCACAGGAAATCAAAGCCTTTTTTCCAAAGTCGAAGGATGATACCGATGCGGATGCCAAAGATCAGGCCAGCCCCCTCCTCCACTATCTCCAGCAGCCCTTGTCGTCCACATTGCTGGTGCTCCGTATGAAATACAAGGGGCTTGACAAACGCGGCAAGCTGTATAAAGCGATAGAAAAAAACGGTGCGGTTTTAGAAACCAAGAAGCTGTACGATGACAAGCTCCCGCAGTGGATTGAAACTTACCTTTCGGGCAAGAACACCAAAATCACGCCGAAGGCCTCGCTGCTCATGGCGGAACACCTGGGCAATGATCTGTCGCGTATTGCCAACGAATGCGATAAATTACTGATCAACCTGAAGCCCGGTGAAACCATCGATCTGAAGCACATCGAACTGTACATCGGCGTGAGCAAGGAATTCAATGTCTTTGAGTTTCAGAAGGCGCTCGGAAGGCGTGATTTCCTGACGAGCATCAAAATTGCCAATTACTTCAGCGCAAACCCCAAAAACAATCCCATCCAGGTTACGATGGCGGTGTTGTATTCCTATTTTTCCAAACTGCTGCTTTATCATTCGCTGGCCGATAAATCAAGAAATAATATTGCGGCTGCCCTGAAAGTGAATCCGTTCTTTGTTGACGATTACAATACTGCCGGGAGAAACTATTCGCCGGACAAACTTGTTTCCATCATTACTATCCTGCGTGAATTCGACCTGAAATCAAAAGGGCTGGGTTCCGGCGGCGGTGACGGAGATTTACTGAAAGAACTGGTATACCGGATAATGCACTGAGCCTTGAACGAAAAAACACTGAAAATATCCGTCGTCTCCTACCTGAACTCCAGGCCATTTATGCTTGGCCTTAAAAAGTTTGACGGCCAATCAAAATACAGGATCAGTCAGGACATTCCCTCGGTTTGTGCAGAAAAACTGATTAAAAATGAAGCCGACATCGGACTCATTCCGGTGGCTATGATCGCCTCGCTTCCCGAATCGCACATTGTCACATCCTGTTGCATAGCGGCCGATGGCGCGGTAGACTCTGTGGTGCTCGTGAGCCACCAACCGCTCTCTGAGATCCATGAAGTAATTCTGGATACCGAATCCCGCACGTCGGTCATGCTTGCCCGTATCCTTGCCCGTGAATGGTGGCATATACAACCGAAATGGGTGGCACAAAAAGCGAGTGATGATTTTTCCGATCCCCTTCACACCAAAGCGGCCGTCATGATCGGCGACAAAGCCCTGCGTTACAAATCCCTGTACCCCTATTGTTACGACCTTGCTGAAGAATGGAAGAAATTCACCGGACTTCCCTTTGTTTTTGCAGCCTGGGTAAGCAACAAAGAAATTTCAGCGGAGGATATCCGTACCCTGGAACTGGCCTTTAAGGATGGGCTGAACCGACGCGATGAATTGCTGCTTCAGTTAAAAGAAGAATACCCCGGTACGGACTTAAGGAATTACCTCTACGAAAAAATCAGGTATCATCTCGGTGAAAAGGAATGGCAGGGTTTACGTTTGTTCCTGTCAAAATGCCGACAGGACGAATACCGGTCATCAGGCCCGGTCCCCTCCGCCGAGGTCAAATAAACGGTCTGTATCTTCCGACAATTTTTTTATCAGTTGCATCTGAACATTGCTCAATCCTGCCAGCGGTTTCTTGTGCTTCCTGCTGAGTTTGTCGGAAGCCGAATTTGCTTTCTTACGATCGGGCATCAAACGCAGCATCAGTTCATTGGTAAAGGCAAGCCGGTCGGCCGGCTCCAGTTGCTGCAGCAAGGCTTTCAGTTTCGAAACACATTGATCGAGTTCGGATTTAATCGCTGAAGTAGTTCCGGTTTTCATGGCTGGGATTTCCGGCTTTTACGAGGCCTTGCGCTGAAGGTTTCAGGCCAGGGCATCTTCCAGAAACAAAGCTTCGTCCACTTCCTTCTTCACTTTGGGCCAGGTAAAGTAGAACGTTGCGCCTTTACCCTTTTCAGAGTCCACCCAGATTTTTCCTCCCTCCTCCTCTATTATTTTCTTAACAATGGCCAGTCCTACGCCTCTTGATTCCACTTCATCCCTGGCATTCAGTGTCTGGAAAATGACAAATATTTTTTCATGATAGCGGGCTTCAATACCGGGTCCGTTGTCCCTTACAAAAAACCTCCAGGCATCGCCGTTATCTTCACAACCAATCTCCACCTGAATGTCCTCCTTGTCGTTGTACTTGATGGCATTGTGAATGAGGTTCAGAAAGACCTGCTGCAACTTCACTCTTTCGGCTTTCATTTTAGGCAGGTTGTCCCTCACGTTGATGATGGCATTGGCCGGTGGGCCGATGAGATCGATGGACTCCCGTACCAGTTCATCGGATGCGAACGGCAGAAGTTCACCGGCTTTTTTGGAAGCCTTGGTATAATCAAGAATGCCATTGATGAGGCCTTCCATCCGCACCACACGACCCTTGATGGTATTGAAATGGTCCTTTATTTCAAGCGGCAGACGCTCACCCATGTCCTCCTCGATCCAGCCCGTCAGGTTGCCGATGGCACGGAGCGGCGCTTTCAGGTCATGAGAAACCACATAGGCAAACTTATCGAGTTCGGCATTGGTCTTCTCGAGGTTTTTCATGTAGCGGTTCATTTTGTCTTCCGCCTTCTTCCTCGGTGTAATATCACTTTCGATAAAAATAAAACGCTCTTCCACTCCGTCATCCGAGGTAATGGGTGTCATGGTCACCTGTGTCCAGAACGGCGTAAAATCTTTTTTCACTTTCAGTACTTCACCGGAGAACGGCTGATGTTTTGACATGGCCTCCTCCAGTTCGCTCAGCGTTTTCTGGTCGGTGGCTTTACCCTGCAGCAGGATGTGCGGCTTCTTTCCAACCACCTCCTCAAACGAAAAACCGGTTAATCTGACAAATCCATCGTTCACCCATTCCGCCACGCCCTGGTGATCCGTAATCACAATGGCATTATCGGCTTTGCTGGCTACAATGGAAAGTTTGTGCAACTCCTTGTTTTTCTCACGCAATTCGTTTCGTTGTTCCGTGATGCGTTCAATGACGACGTTCTTACCGCTTTCCAGGTAATTCATTTGCGCTGACAGGATCAGCATGGCCAGGAAAAAGGTACTCAGGTAATCGAAATTGATCATCTCCGGCGAATCCCCGATCAACACGTTGGATATCCAGTTGGTATTTTCGGTGATGTACCAGAAGAAAATCACGTGCAGGGCGATCAGGCCAAAAACGATACGCCCGGCAAAGTTTCCAAGGAGCATATAACCGAGCAGCATGGTACCCGCCATGTACATGATGGCGGAGGCCCTGATACCTCCCGAGTAGTAAGAAATGATGTGAAGGGTGGTAAATGCCGCCAGGACGATTACATAATAGGACAAGCGGTGATTTCTGTGATAAGGAAGGCTGAAATAATTCACCACCAGCACCAGATCGAGCAAGCCAATGAGGATTCCGGAAAAATTCCCAACCTCCACCACAAACAGGGCCTGGATGAAGGCATAGAAAATGACCGATCCGGCCGTCAAGGTGGTGGTCCGGAATAAGCGGTACCGCTGCCGGGCGATCAGATCGTCGGCCGGGATACTGTTTTGGTATCGCTCACTATTTTTAAACACCTTGAACAGCCTCATACCTTTCAATTCCTAATTAAACCGCTTTTTGTTTGAATTAAATAATTATACATTTGACCAAGCGTAAAGCAGAATCGGGATTCTTGCTTTCTGTATACGTGAACGAGCCATTGTTGTTACACCCTCCTGTAATATTCTGCCGAAATGAGTGAACGAACGCTTACGATTCTGCACATTGAAGATGACCAGGTTGACCGCATGGTGATAGAAAGGGTCATCAAACGTCTGAATATTACCAACAACATCCTTCATGCCGCCAATGGTGAAGAGGCGCTGGAGCTCTTAAAACGCAGCCAGACATCCGGAGCCCCCGAGTCGATACCGAATGTGATCCTGCTCGATATTAACATGCCCAAAATGAACGGGCTCGAATTTCTTAAAGAACTCAGGGCAGAACCCCATTTCAGACACATCAGCGTTTTTGTTGTGACCACCTCCAGCGACGATGCGGATAGAAAAGAGGCCTATCAGTACAATGTGGCCGGTTATATCATTAAACCGGTAGATATCAGTCAATTTGAATCCACTTTTCAGATTCTGGCCAATTACTGGAAAATCTGTGAATGGCCATAAGCCTCTTTTAAAAAATTAATTCGCTTGTACTTTTAGAATCAAAATATGGATTATTCCGTCCTATGCTTTGGCTCTTTTATCCAACTTAAAAAAGCGTGTGATTTCCTTTAAGCCGGTTCCCGTGTCCTTCATGGCTTGAGGCAGCTGAACAGCGATTTCATTCAACAAAGCTTCAATATCCTCTTTCGTCATGTGCAACGACAGCGGTATACGTAAGCCGGTATTGTTGTAAGAAACACTGGGGAAGACGGACAAATTCACATAGAAACCGTTGTTCAACAAGCGGCTCACCATGTTGTATCCCATTTGCGGTTTACCGAGACAAACGAATTTCACCGGCGAAATATCGTCGGAGAGCATGGGAATATCCAGCAGGCGGGCGGTTTGATTAAAATACTTGATCCGATCCTGCAATTGCTTCTGCAGTGTATAAATCTCGGCCGAAAGATGGATTTTCGCAGAGGCTACAGCGGCGCCAAGAATCGGAGGGGGCACCTGGATAGAGAAAATGGAGGTTTTGCCATAATCGTGTACTCTCCGGTATTCTTCCTCGTTCGGGAACACCATTACTCCACCGCTGGCTCCAAAGGCTTTGCCCATGGACGTGGTCAGGTACATCCGTGGATGCGAAGGCACCTGGCTCATGACATATCCTGCACCGTTTTCGCCGGACCAGCTCATCCCATGCGCATCATCGATATAGAGATGAAGTTGCTCATGAAGATCCATCAATTTTACGATGTCCTTCACCGGAGCCAGATCACCGAACATCGAGTACACGCCATCAGAAAGGTACCAAATTTTTTTATTCGTCAGGCTCAACTCCTTCACCCTGTCTTCCAGAATGTCGAGGCGGTTGTGGCGGATCACCTCCACGTGGATGTTTCTTTCTTTCAGCAGGGAGACCGCCATTTGCACACTGGAATGTACACTGACATCCATGATGATGGCGTCCTCGTCACCGATCAGAATGGGCAGGTTGCTGAGGTGACCAAGGGTTGTGGTATTGAAAACAGCGGCCGGGGCCTTGAATATCCTGCTGAGTTTTTCTTCAAGTTCACCGTAGAGCGGTGAGGACAGGTAGGAACGGGAGGAGGAAAACTGAACCCCGAAACGGGTAACCGCATCGATGGCTCCGGCCATTAAACGCTGGTCGAGGTCGAGGCCCAGGTAACTGCAGGAACTGAAATTTTTTATTCTTTTCCCCTTCAGGGTGATGTGGCGACCATCGAGCTCTGTATCTTCAATGGTCTGTAAAATTATTCCCAGATTTTTACCTGAGATGGATACTTCATCCAATAATGCCAGAATCTGTTCATGCTTGCTTTTTACGCTATCGCCGATTTCCATAAGCCTGTATCTTGCTTTACAGTACCGGCAATATAATTAAAGTTCCGATATTTTCGATAAAATTAAGTTTAGGTTTGAATTAATATACCCTTTCCGGCACGCAGTTATCAACCTGATCGTGTTAATTCGAAATGCGAATGAAGGCGTATTTCAGCAATGAAAAATGAGGCCGAAGCACCTCTCTGTGATCAAAAGAGGCGACGGGTAGCGAAGGTTAGTTTCTGAAACCAGGGACCGCTTTAGTTCAGACCGGCCGGTAGCCCCGCGGATACTTTTAACTCGAATCCGTTGTAGCGCAAGTCCCCCAGGTTGACTTTGCACTGATCCTCTACAGACAAATTCTGGGAGAGGTTCAGCACCTGGGTCGGACTGGTTTTGTTGACGATCAGCCGGAAAACCGCATTGTTCCTGGGATAGGTGGCAAAAACACCGGTTTGCTGTGGCTGACTGGAGGTATAATAGTAATAGGTTGCACCGGAATGGTACAATCTTTTTGCGGTCTGTATGTTTCCAAGGTCACCATGCGTATAAATTCCCTCCGCATGCCCAATTCCCAAGACGGCCTTATCCTCCAGGATAAAAGCGCCATCGCCTTTGATCTCCACCTGTTCGCAATACAACTCCGCCCCCTGCGTCACCGTAAAACTACGGTCCTTTGAAATTTCACCGAACTCATCGCCCTTTATCTGCAGCGAATGGCGGTCGGACAAAATCATATTTCCGAGGCGTACCTGGCAGGCCGGCTTTTGCAACCAGCGGCTATTTCCAGGGCCAGTGATCAGGATGGATGACATTTTGCTGATATCTGTGATAAAGCTGCCATTCAGCAGGATCAAATCCCCCACAATTTTCAATTGCAGGGCAGAAGCGCTTTTAGAGGTAGCCACATCCGTGAATTTACCTCCTTTCAAAATCAGGTCACCGCCCACCGTGAAGGAGGCCGTTCCATTTTCAGAGCCGGAAAAAATACCGCCGGTCTGAATAAAATTACCGTCAATCTGCAAGGCTGTATTGCCCGTAAAGACAATTCCCCGGGGAGAGGATCCCGTTTTTCTGATTTCGAAATCGCCTTTTACACGGGTGATTTTTCCACCGAGGTCTTCAACGGTACTTTCCTCCGCATCCAGAACCAGGTTGCCGAATTCAATTTCCTTGCGGAACGTGAGACTTCCATACCTGAAAAATACCTGCGAAGAGGACTTGTCAAAATTACAGGTGAAGCCTGGAAACAGGCCTGTATTGTTGTGAATGTACATCGCTCCGTTTTCCATCTGCATTTCATTGAATGCAAAAAAATCATAGATGCTGGTATCCATTTGTACCACGCCACCACAAGCCACCATCATGGTGTTGAGTCGAAGGGGTGAAGTGATCCTCAGCTCTCCTCCCTTCTCCACCACCAGGGTTTGCAGGGAGGAGCCGGTACTGCTGATCATGCGGTGGCCGGCCTGGATGAAATAGCTGTTTCTGGACTCACTCATCTGCCGCGGCGGCATCCCCGATCCATCCCTTCTGGAATTCCATGAATTCACTTTGTTGACGGCATAATTCCCCATGGAATAGTAGGGCACATTGGCCTGTACAAAACGCTTTCCCATCGGGTCGCTGATGATGGGCAGATAGGAGATGGCTCCGATCCTGATTTCCTGACAGGTGGCATCCACGGTACCCGGACCGGCACTGGCTTCCGGTTTGACATCGAAACTCAGCCAGAAATAATTTTTCCCCGGCAGTAATGTCTGGGAAGCTGAAAATACAATGGGTTTATCCGTGACCTGCGCGACCGTTGCCCCCACATTTTGCTGAAGAGAAAACGAAGGGTCGTTACCGGTATACCAAAGCCGGGCATTTTCAATGTTGTTTTCCACCGGCAGGGAGGTACCCCTGGCCGTAAAGGTCATTGAACTTATTTTTACCGGTGTTCCTTTTCCGTTGGTTTCCACCACCAGACCGATTACTTTCTGGTTGATACTGCCACGCAGGATTTTAGTTGTATCCTGGAATACGGTAGCCTGCTTGAAAGTCATGGAGGACTGTGCTCTCCCCTCTTCTTCCCTGGTAATATTAAAAACGATGATGAGCAGGGCGACCAGTCCGGCTGTTGCGGTAACCGCAGCGACCAGTCCCAGTCGCAGGGTGGTTTTCAGTGCGGTGGTCTGACGTAAATTCTTTCTCGCCATGGCGGAGCTGTGCGTTTTATTCCTGCTTTTATACTACGATCCGGGAATAATGTTGCAGCCATGGCCGGAAATGCCGGAGGGCCTGCAGGTAAACCAGGTTACCCGCAGGCCCTCCGGCCTAATGACTATGCTTATAAATTACCCCTCAAGGCCTGCTCGCGCTCTATGGCTTCGAAAAGCGCCTTGAAATTGCCCTTCCCGAAAGAACGGGCACCCTTCCGCTGGATGATCTCAAAGAAAACCGTAGGGCGGTCTTCCACCGGCTTGGAGAACAACTGCAGCAGGTAGCCTTCCTCATCCCGGTCGACCAGGATGCCAAGGCGGGCCAGGTCGTCCATGTCTTCATCAATTTTACCCACGCGACTGGTCAGTTCATCGTAATAGGTCCGCGGGACGGAAAGGAAATCCACTCCTCTCTCCTTGAGTTTGGTGACCGTTTCAATGATGTTGTTGGTAATGATGGCGATATGCTGCACCCCGGCACCATGATAGAATTCAAGGTACTCATCGATCTGTGATTTCTTCTTTCCTTCGGCCGGTTCGTTGATCGGAAATTTAACATACCCGTTGCCGTTGGAAACCACTTTCGACATCAGGGCGCTGTATTCGGTGCTGATATCCTTATCATCGAAAGTGATGATCATTTTGAAGCCCATCACCTCTTCGTAAAACTTCACCCATTCGTTCATTCGGCCGAGTTCCACGTTGCCCACGCAATGATCCACATATTCCAGACCTACCGGCTCCGATTTAACGGCGGAACTCATGGCTTTGTAGCCGGGAAGAAAGGCGCCTTTGTAGTTCTTCCTTTCAATGAATTTATGAATGGTTTCACCATAGGTATGAATGGCAGCCACTTTTACTTCGCCGAATTCATCCGTCAGGGTCACCGGCTGTGTATGCGCTTTTGCACCACGCGCCATGGTTTCATAAAAAGACTTTTCGGCGTCATCCACCCAGAGGGCCAGTACCTTAACCCCGTCGCCGTGCTGGGCCACGTGTCGGGTTATTTCGTGATCGGGATGCAGGGCGGTTGAAAGAACGAAGCGCACCTTGCCCTGTTGCAGGACATAGGAGGCACGGTCACGCACCCCGGTTTCGGGGCCGGAATAAGCAACCAGCTGAAAACCAAAGGCATGCTGATAATAGTAAGCGGATTGTTTGGCATTCCCCACATAAAATTCGATGTGATCGGTGCCATTCAGGGGAAGGAAGTCGGTAGACATGTTGGAAGCGTTTGGGAGAACAAATTTACAGGTATTCGTGGTAAAATGCGAGTAAAATGCGCGGAATGCAGTTTGTAAAAAGCAGACAGGTACCGTCAAAGCCGCCGGTTTGTTACTCCTCGTCTCTTCTGGCTTTTGACTGCTGCTGCCACTTCAGTTGATCCAGTATGCGCTCGAACAGCTGCGTAAACTCTGAAATCTCCACGGGTGGGGCTTCGTGGTTCACCAGGATCTGCCGCCGGGCTCTGAAATCAGAAATCCAGAGCAGATAAGCAGGGTAATCGGCCAGGTACTTATTGATGTAGGCCGTATCCTTCTCCTCCATTTTGTATTGACGAATCAGCGCATACAGGGATTGTAATTGCTCATCGTTCAACTGAGCGCTCCAGGTTCCGGTCTTTTTAACATGCCGTTCCCCTTCATAGGTAGCATATCCGCTTTTATACACCATGGCTTTATACTGCGGGCAGGCGCCAAAACAGGCACCCCGGCTGATCCCGGCCAGCAGCGAATCTTTGGTCTGTACCGCCACCTCCGGTTTAGCCCCCGCAGCGGTTTCCGGCTTATGTGATTTACAAGCCGGGAAAAATGCAAATGAACAGGCAAGCAGAAAGAACAATAAGAAGGAACTTGTTTTCATGGTGAACGGGGCTGGAATTTAAAAGAGCGCAGGGGAATTTCCTGCGCTCTCTCTGTTACTTATTCGGGAGTTTATAACCTCTGTCTTTTGCCATTTTCTCGAGTCGCTGCTGAAACTTTGACTTGGTCTGGCTGGCCGGACGCTTTTTGTTCTCCTGGATTTTACGGTGAATTTCATCGTCATCCACGAAGGCCTTAAACAGGTATTGCTGACCGATACTGATGATGTTGGCGAGGAAGTAATAATAACTCAGGCCCGCCGAATAATTGTTAAATACCCCCAGGAACACAATCGGCATGAGGTACATCATCCATTTCATTTGCGGGTTGGTCATGGTGCTTTGACTGTTCACCATGGTGATGAGGAGTGTAGAGATGGTCATCAACAGGGTGAACAAACTCACGTGGTCGCCGTAGCCCCATATGTGAAACGGAAGGTCGAGGATGGAATCGTAGGTACTCAGGTCTTTTGCCCAGAGGAAACTCTCCTGACGCAACTCGATGGACTGCGGGAAGAAGCGAAACATGGCGATCAGGATGGGGAGCTGGAGCAACATGGGAAGGCAGCCTCCCAGCGGACTCACCCCGGCCTTGCGGTACAGTCCCAGCATCTCCTGCTGCAGCTTCATGGGTTCTTCCTTGAATTTACCCTGAATCTCTTCGATCTCCGGACGCAAGACCTTCATTTTGGCCTGTGACAAATACGCTTTGAACGTAAGCGGCAGCAGCATGATTTTAATGGCAATGGTGAGCACCAGAATGATGATGCCGTAATTCCAGCTGAAACTGTTCAGAAAGTTAAAAATCGGAATGACAATGAAGCGGTTTACCCAACCGAAAATGCCCCAGCCGAGCGGGATCTGCTTTTCCAGGTGGTCGCCGGCCTTTTTCAGCAACTGGTAATGGTTCGGGCCGATATAAAAATGCATGGCAAAGGATTCCCGTGCTCCATGATTGTAGGGAAGCGTAAAGGAGGCATTCATTTGTTTCACCCAGTCATCCCCTTCGGTGCCTGCAATGGTTTCGATGCGGGTGGGTTTATCAAAGGCCTGATCGGCCACCAGTACCTGGGTGAAGAACTGCTGCTTCATCGACACCCACTTCAGTTTCGTTTTGATTTCTTCCGCTTCATCCGAAGTTTCACTCAGATGATCCACTTCACCCTCGTCATCGGCAAACATGTAATACATGGTGGCGTTGGCACGCTCGGCGGCGATGTCCTTTTCCTGTTTATGAAGTCGCTGTACCCAATTGAGCTCCACATAGCCGGCATTGGAGGCGATGACCTGCTCCAGACCCACAAAGTTCACCCTGAAGCCGAGCCGGTATTTGTCGCCGCTGAGTGAATATTCATATTCTATATAACGTTCAGGGCTACCCGCTTCCAGACGCATCGACAGAGTGGTACTGTCTGTTCCTTTCACGGAAACATTTTTTCCGGAAGAACGGAAGAAGAGTTCATTGGTGGAGATGCTTCTGTTCTGCGCGAAAAAATTCAGTCCAAAGCGGGTGGAGTCACTGTCAAACAAGACCACGGGGTTGCCCTCGGAGGTCTTGTACTGTTTTAATTCAACCGATTTCACCCTGCCGCCACGGGTCGTTAGGTTTACCTTCATGACCTCATTTTCCATGGTGATGACCTCCTCGGAGCCTGTGGCGCCGGAGGCAAATGCGCCAAGCATGTCGGCTGCCAGGGCGGCTTTTGCCGAATCATTCAGCAGGGAATCGGCAGGAGCCTGGTTCACCTTTTTCGATGCAGCTTGAGCGGTTTTCAGCTGAGCGGCTGCCTGGGCAGCGGCCTGTTCTTCCACCTTCGCGATGCTGTCCTGCTGCCTTTTCAGGGCTGCAATCTCCTCATCGCTGGGAGCATTCATAATACTAAAACCTATGAGAATCAGGCCTATAATAAACAGCCCGATCATTGACTGACGATCCATTCAGGGAAATTTAAGCCGCAAAAATACACATCCTGCGGGGATGAAAGGCCGAAAACCGGCATCAAATTTTAACCGGCATACGCCGCCGTGGTATCCCCTTTGGTTTCCTGCAGGGCACCATTGGATTTGTCGAGTGCCGCTTTCACAAAGCGGGCAAAGAGCGGATGCGGATTTAAGACGGTGCTTTTGTATTCCGGATGGAACTGCACCCCGACAAACCAGGGATGATTTTTCAACTCCACAATTTCGACCAGGCCGCTGTCGGGATTGGTACCGGAAGCCTGCATGCCGGCCTTTTCAAAAGCATCGAGATATTTATTGTTGAATTCAAAACGATGCCGGTGCCGCTCGGTAATTTTGGTTTTCCCGTAAACCTGAAAAGCCTTGGTGCCTTTGGTAATGTTACAGGGATATTCTCCCAGTCGCATGGTACCGCCTTTGCTGGTGATGGCTTTCTGCTCCGCCATCATGTCAATGACGGGATTGTTGGTTTGGGGATTCATTTCCGAAGAATGGGCATCCTTCAGACCGAGCACGTTACGGGCGAACTCCACCACGGCACACTGCATGCCGAGGCAAATGCCGAGGAAAGGAATCTTCTGTTCCCTGGCATACCGGATGGCCGCTATTTTCCCCTCAATTCCCCTTTCGCCGAAGCCGGGGGCTACCAGAATGCCGCTTAACGTACCGAGTGAAGCCCTGGGATTCTCCGGATCTATTTTCTCAGAGTGAATCCATTCCAGTTTTACCCTGCACTCGTTGGATACGCCTGCATGAATAAAAGCTTCTGCAATGGACTTGTAGGCATCTTTCAGTTCGATGTATTTACCGACCAGACCGATGTGTACCTCATAGACCGGGTTTTTCAGCTTACCCAGAAAATCCTTCCAGGCCACCATGTCGGGCTCGTGTTTGAGAGCCAGTTTTAATTTATTCAGGATGACCTTGTCCAGCTGTTCCTTCAGCATGAGCAAGGGCACTTCATAGATGGTAGACGCATCAATGGATTCTATCACCGCATTGATGTTTACATTACAGAACAAGGCGATTTTCCGACGGAGGTCGTTGGACACCGGTTTCTCGGTACGACACACCAGCACATCCGGCTGAATGCCGTATTCAAGCAGCATTTTCACCGAATGCTGAGTGGGCTTGGTCTTCAATTCACCGGTCGTACTCAGGTAGGGAAGGAGCGTCAGGTGTATGACCGCTGTATTGGAAGATCCCATTTCCCATATCATCTGGCGAACCGATTCGATATAAGGCAGCGACTCTATATCGCCGACCGTACCGCCAATCTCCGTAATGACAATATCGTATTCACCGGTTTCCCCCAGCAACTTAATACGACGCTTGATTTCATCGGTGATGTGTGGAATTACCTGTACGGTTTTACCCAGATAGGCGCCTTCCCGTTCACGGTTGATGACCGTTTGATAAATCCTCCCGGTGGTCACGTTGTTGGCCTGCGAGGTGGGCATGTTAAGAAATCGTTCGTAGTGCCCCAGGTCAAGGTCAGTTTCAGCCCCGTCATTGGTGACATAACATTCTCCGTGCTCGTACGGGTTCAGGGTACCGGGGTCCACGTTGATGTATGGGTCCAGTTTCTGGATGGTCACCCGGTAGCCCCTGGCTTGCAACAATTTGGCGAGGGATGCAGAAATAATTCCCTTCCCTAATGAGGAGGTGACTCCACCCGTTACGAAAACGTAACGAACAGAACCTGGATTGATGGGCGGCATGATGAGCGGGGTTTTGGCAAAATTAAACCAAAGAATACCTCGGGTAGATGAATTTCTTTGAGAAGGTTGATTTTCAACAAGTCAAAAAAAGCTAATTGCCTGTTAATGAGCAGGCAGAGGGGTAAAAGAGAGCCCTCAATCGTTCAAAAACTCCTGGCTGCTCCGCTTGTTGGCGGGATGGGCACAAAAAAGAAGCAAGAAGGAATCCGCTTTCTTACCCAAGGCTTAAGCAACCCGCCTTTTCTCTTTTTCCACCCTACCGATCCATAAAAGACAAGGACTGAAAGCCCATTGGAAAACGATTTTCAGACTTGAATGTTATAGACATACCATAAACCAAAGCACCCGGCGGGCCACCACTCCCCCTGCGTAAAAAATAACAAGCATGCACCTCCTGGAAACAAAACAATTCCTTCCCATTGAACTGGAAGAAGCCTGGGAATTCTTTTCCTCACCGGCCAACCTGAAAGCCATTACGCCGGAACACATGGGTTTTGAAATCCTGTCGGGATTCCGAAACGGTGAAAGCATGCATGCAGGGATGGTCATTCGTTATATCGTAAAGCCATTGCTCAAGTTGCCGATGCACTGGGTGACTGAAATCACGCATGTGAAGGCACCCCATTACTTCGTAGACGAGCAGCGGTTTGGTCCTTACTCCTTCTGGCATCACCAGCACTTCTTCACCGCAGTGGAAGGCGGGGTGGAAATGCGCGATGTGGTCCATTATAAAATACCGGGAGGTCCCATCGGCAAACTGGCCAACCATTTTTTCATACGCAGGAAAGTGGAAGAAATTTTCAGATACCGCTATCTTAAACTGGAATCGCTCTTTGGCCGTTTCCAACCTTCCCCGCAGCGAACTATCCGTACGTCCTGAACCGCTGATCAAACGTTTATATCCGTCTATAAACGCTTATAAAATGCCTGGCCGGCAGGAGGTCCTGACTTTTGTCTTTCATGCAGGAAGAATTTCTATATTATCTCTGGCAGTACCGTTTACTTTACCCTTCCCTGCTGCATCTTGAAAGCGGTGAAACGCTGGAAGTGCTGCACCCGGGTTACAGAAATCACGAAAGCGGCCCTGATTTCTTTAATGCCCGCCTGCGCATTGCCGGCCTGCTCTGGGCGGGAAATGTGGAGCTTCATGTCAAATCAAGTGACTGGGAAAAACACGGACACCGCAACGATCCGGCCTATGACCACATCATCCTGCATGTGGTACATGGACACGATGCCGAATTGAAACGCAGTGATGGCAGTGCGATACCTACCCTGGTAATGGATGGCAAATATCCTCCGGAATACCTTGAACACTATAAGCTGCTCATGCAGGGTGCTGCCGAACATGTCAGTTGCAGCCGGCAATTGAACGAGGTTCCCGATCAGCATAAAACACTCTGGCTCGACCGGCTGCTCACCGAAAGGCTGGAAAGCCGCTTTAAAGAAATCGACCGGATGCACCTGCTGGGTGGCAAAAGCTGGCCACAGACCTTTTACCGCGTACTGGCCAAAGGTTTTGGCTTCAGGACCAATGCCCTTCCTTTCGAACTTCTCTCACAGGCGGTACCGTACGACCTCATGCTTCGACACCGGCATGTGCCGGAAGAACTTGAAGGACTTTACTTCGGACAGGCCGGACTGTTACCACCCGGCCCCTCCGACCCATATGCTGAACGGCTTCGGAAACACTACCGGTATTTCAGACACAAGTACCAGTTAAGCCCCTTATCGGCTCATCTCTGGAAATTCGGAGGGCTCCGGCCACTTAATTTTCCGACCCTCCGCATTTCACAGTTTGCCATGCTCCACCACAGCCACGAACATCTGCCCGACAAAGTGATTTCAGCCGTAACCATTGAGGAACTTTACCGGGTTTTTGACATCAGCGTCAGCGATTACTGGTACCATCATTTCCGCTTCGGCAGCCCTGCGGATCCTTTAAAGAAAGTTCTGGGCAGGGATTCTATCCGGAACCTGCTGATCAACGCCGTGATCCCCTTTCTGTTTTACTACGGAAGGAGACAACATCTCCAGGTGCTGTGTGACAAAGCCCTGTACTGGATGGAGCAACTGGAACCCGAAAAAAACCGTATCACCCGACAGTGGCTGGAAAGTGGCTGGAAAGCCCGTGATGCGGGCCAGTCCCAGGCGCTGCTTCACCTCAAAAAACATTATTGCGATTATAAAAAATGTGTAAATTGCGGCATTGGAAAATTTCTGCTCAGTCAATCATGTACACACTCATAGAAAATATCAAATCCTGGTTTGAGCGTCAGGCTTTCGGGGTTTGTGACTGGTGGGGAGAAAAACTGAGTATCCCTTCCGCCAACATCCGTATGTACTTTATTTATGCCTCTTTTCTTACCGTTGGCTCCCCGATCATCCTGTACCTCTCCATGGCCTTTTTGAAAAAACTCAGAACCATGATGACTGAGCAAAAGCGGGGCAGCGTGTGGGATCTTTAATCCCGTCAGACAATTGTTTTCTACCAGAGTATGTCCTCAAAAATTATCCTGTTTCCGATTACACCCGGCCCCCTTTTTTTTACTTTTCTCCTAAGGAGATGCCGGCCAATTCCCGCTATCCCGGAATTCAGTCCTGATAGGCATAAAAAGGATCCTTACTTTATCCGGGAGAAGACCTGCGATGACAAAAGACCTTAATTTCGCCTGATGCACAAGAAGCATTTCCAGTTTCTTCGAAAATTAAGGGTTGCGGCCTTTATGATTCTGGGCACCATGCTTTTTGGTATTGCGGGCTATATGCTCATTGAAAACTACACGCTCAGCGAAGCGCTTTATACTACAATTATCATTCTTTCCACCGTGGGTCTTGGTGTGGTGCATACCCTGTCGGATGCGGGAAGATGGTTTACGGTTGGCCTCATTGTACTCAGCCTGGGTATTTTCGCTTATGGGATCTCCATGGTCACTTCCTACATAATGGAAGGAGAACTTCAGCGCTATTTCAAATACAGAAAAGTCATAAAGATGATTGATAAAATTGAAGACCATATCATTGTTTGCGGGTATGGCCGGAACGGGAAACAAGCCTGCGAACAACTGGCCTCCCACAATCATCCCTTCGTGGTGATTGAAAATGGTGAAAAGGGCCTGACGGAACTTCGCGAATACGAGAACTTCCTTTTCATAGAAGGGGATGCCACACGCGACGAAATACTACTGGAAGCCGGTATCGAAAAAGCAAGGGCGCTGATCACCACCCTGCCGAACGATGCCGCCAACGTATTCGTGGTACTCACCGCCCGTGAGCTGAACCCGACAATGAAGATCATCAGCAGGGCCTCGGAAGACAGCTCCGAAGGAAAGTTACGTCGTGCCGGAGCCAACAATGTGATCATGCCGGATAAAATCGGGGGGACTCACATGGCCACCCTGGTGACGCGACCCGATGTTCTCGAATTCATTGATCACATCACCGGCCGCATCAACATCCGGCTGGAAGAGATCCGTTGCAACAATTTAAAAGAAAGCTACAAAGGAAAGACCATCCGCGAGCTTGAAATAAGAAATAAAACCGGTGCCAACATCATCGGTTTTAAAACCAGTGAAGGCGAATACATCATCAATCCCAACCCTGACACCATCATGAAACCCGATTCAAAGCTCTTCGTTTTAGGAACGGTGGAAGAAGTTGACATACTCATGAAAGTACTTTTCTGAAAAAAAGCGATAAAAAAAATGAAAATCCTCGTTACAGGGTCTAACGGACTTCTCGGACAGAAACTGGTCTATGCCTTGTCGGACAGATCTGAAATCCAGCTGGTGGCCTGCGCACGCGGAGAAAACAGAATCAGACGAAAGACCGGTTACACCTATATTTCAGCCGACCTGAGCGACGAGAGCCGTGTCAGGGAAATCCTTCAAAAGCATCAGCCCGATTGCATCATCCATACCGCGGCGATGACCAATGTGGACGCCTGTGAACTGGATCCCGAAAGTTGCAAAAAACACAATGTCGACAGCGTCCGGTACCTGCTGGATGCCTGCAAAAACCCGGCTACCCATTTCATTTACCTCAGTACAGATTTTGTTTTTGACGGGACGGCAGGGCCTTACCGTGAAACCGATCCGATCAATCCCCTGAGTGTGTATGCGCGCTCAAAGGCCGAAGCGGAAACGATGATCATGCACAGCGGACTTCCATGGGCTATTCTCCGCACCATGATCATATACGGTGTGGTGGACGATGCCCAACGTTCCAACATCGTGTTGTGGACCAAGAGTTCGCTGGAAGAGGGCAAAGACATCCGTGTAATCAGCGATCAGTTCCGTGGACCAACCCTGGCCGAAGACCTTGCCGATGCCTGCATCCAGGCAGCACTTCACAGAAGAACCGGGCTGTATCATGTTTCCGGACGGGAAGTGCTTTCCATTCTGGAAATTGCCTGCAGAGTCGCTGATTTTTTCCACCTGGATAAAAAACACATCCATCCGGTTAGCACAGCTGAATTGAATCAGCCTGCATTGCGTCCTTTAAAAACAGGATTCATTATTGATAAAGCGGAAAAAGAACTGAACTATCATCCCAGGAGTTTGGAAGAGGGACTTGAAATATTATCCGATCAATTGCGAAAGAAAGAGTCCCACTAACAGGCAAGCCAAAGTACATTCCTGCGCGGTAATGTATTATTGACCGAAACGGAACCCGATATTCACACCCGCTTCGATCATGCCCGATGTTTTTTTGAACGTAGAAAGCACAGCGCCGTATTCCGGCACTTCGGGAGTCCCTTTGTACTCAATACCGATGTCACGTTTCTTCATGTAAAAATACCGTGTGCCGGCCCCTGCATACCATTCAAAAACGAAACCACCGCCCGAGAATTGTCCGCCGTAAACAAAGATCACGTTGAGCTGTCGTTCCATTTCCTTGAATTGCTGAGCCGGATTATAATTCAGTTCTTTATCGGCATAAACGCCGTCGGCTCTCCAGTTGTAGCGCCGGTATTCAAAGCGACAACCGATAAAACTGGTTTGCGGAGAGGCAAAGGAGGAAAACTGCAGTTTCGGCATGACGGAAACAAAGGCCCCGGTTTTCACTTTCCGGAAATCGTAATCGTAAAAAAAGTCTTCCAGGTCTTTCATATTCTCCCCTTTCCAATGCGGTGAATTGAAGTCGCTGAGAAAGTATCCGTTGTTCTCTTCGGTACCCGTTGCCGCTTCGAAAAAATGGTTCTTCCGGGTGATGCCCAGGCCGATTTCCACAGCGGCCATCGGAGAAAACTCCGGCTGGAAGTAGAGCCCGATTTTGCCCGACAAGGGATCCAGCACCCCGTACTTTACCGTAGCATTGAACACCCATTCGGAAACGGGACCGGAGGCAGGGATGGGCGTGCCGGTAGTTGGAGTAACCGGAGGCACAACCTGCGCAATCAATCCCCTACTACCCAGTATGCCTACGAGGAGCAGGCAGCATTTTACATTGTTCAGCTTCGAAAACATGCCTACAAATGTACGCAGGCCTCCCTCAAAAAACCTAAATATTCAGGACGCCAATCTTTCGCTTCAACCTGCCTGTACCTCGTTTCACCTTGAATTCAGGCAGGACGGGGAACTGCTCCATCCGTAAAGTATTACCATAAAAAAAGAGGCTGTCTCAGGGATGAGACAGCCTCTTTTGGATCTGGATTCTGACCTTGCTTATTTCGATGCTTTCTTATCAAGGTCCACCACGATAGGCGCCGCCACACACAGTGAACTGTAGGTACCTACCACAATACCGATCAGCAGGGCGAAGGTAAATCCGCGGATCACGTCACCGCCGAAAATAAAGATCGCCAGCAGTACGAAGAAGGTGGTTAAGGAGGTATTTAAGGTACGGCTCAGGGTGGAATTCAGGGCGTTGTTCACCACAATTTTCTTATCGAGGTGCGGATGAATACCCAGGTACTCGCGGATACGGTCAAAGACCACCACGGTATCGGTCATGGAATAACCCATTACGGTAAGTACCGCTGCAATGAAATCCTGGTTGATCTCAAGGGTAAAGGGCAATACACCATTGAAGATGGAGAAGATGGAAAGAATCAGCAACACATCGTGCAGCAAGGCAAGGGTTGCACCGAGTCCATACTGCCATTTCTTGAAGCGCACCAGGATGTAAATAAACATCAGGGCGCAACCAAAGAGTACGGCCAGCAAGGCGGATGATTTAATGTCATCGGCGACGGTAGGTCCTACCTTCTGGGAATTGATAATCTTGGTGGCTTTGAAAGAAGGCTCGTCGATACTGGCATAATATCCCTTGACGCCCTGATACAATGCCGCAATCACTTTGGCCTCCGCTTCGGCAGTGTTCTCCTCGATCAGGTAATCGGTGGTGATCTTATAACGATTATCCGTACCGAAGGTCTTGACATCCGGAGCTTCGCCAAAAGGCCCGGCGAGGGACTGGCGGACTTCCTGCGTTGAAAGCGACTTCTCGAACTGTACCACATAGGTACGTCCTCCGTCAAAGTCTACACCAAAGTTGAAGCCTTTGAGAACGATACTCGCGATACCACCCGCGATCAATAAAGCGGAAATGGTGTAGAATATCTTACGGTTCTTTACAAAGGGAAGATTGATGTTATGGTAAATATCCCTGGAGAAGGTATTCCAGAATGAAATCTCCTTGTTGGTATCGAGCATCCATTCGAACACCAGGCGACTGATGAAGATGGCACTGAAGAGTGAACAGAGGATACCGATGATCAGCGTCGTGGCGAAGCCCTGCACCGGACCGCTACCAAAGGCATAGAGGATAATTCCCAGCAAGAGGGTGGTCACGTTGGAGTCAATGATGGAGGAAAGAGCGTGACGGTATCCGTCGGAGATGGCCAGGCGTATTCCCTTCCCAAGGCGTAATTCTTCGCGCACCCTTTCAAAGATGAGGATGTTGGCATCCACCGACAGGGCGATGATGAGTACGATACCCGCAATACCCGGCAGGGTGAGTACCGCCCCCAGCGAAGCCAGCACGCCAAGGATGAAGAACATGTTACAGATCAGGGCAAAGTCGGCTACAAAGCCAGCCTTGTTGTAATACACCACCATGAAAATAAATACCACCACCAGGGCTACGATGAAGGAAAGCAAACCATTGCTGATGGCTTCTTTACCCAGTGAAGGACCGACTACCGCTTCTTCAACAATCCGTGCGGGAGCCGGCAGTTTACCTGCTTTCAGAATGTTGGCAAGGTCTTTCGCCTCGTTGATTTCGAAGTTGCCGGTAATGCTGGAATTCCCGCCCGGAATCTCACCCTGGACGGTAGGAAAACTATATACATATTCGTCAAGTACAATGGCGATGGATTTGCCGATGTTTTCGCCGGTCAGACGTTTCCATGTTTTGGCACCCTCGGGATTCATGCGCATGCTGATCTCCGGCTTGCTGTTAAACTGGCCGAAGTCCTGACGGGCATCCGAAATGGCACCGCCGTCCAACGGGGCTTTTCCGTCACGTCCGGTCACCTTGATGCCAATGAGTTCAAGCGACGGCGTGTCGGCGGTACGCGGCTTCACCGTCCACAATAAACGGAGGTTTTTCGGCAATGTGGCTCGCACATCTTCGCGGGCCAGGATGGCGTTCACTTTTGACGTATCCTTGATCAGGGCATAACCGATGACACACTGCTTGTCCACGAGATTTTTCTCGTCCTGGGTACGAACCTGTCCATCGGCGGGGAACAGTACTGCAAAGAGCGGGTTCTCGCGGGCGAACTCTTCAAATGATTTTCCGCCGGCCGTATCCTGCTTCGCAGTCGAATCCTTTCCCATTTTATCCACCAGAGAAGTGCTGGCGGTTGTGTCGGCCTTTGCTGAATCGACGGGGAGTTGCGCGACTGCACCGGTATCCGTACCCGTCAGGTTGAGGGCCCGGGCCAATGAATCCTTCTTGCTTTCATCGGCAAGCAGTTTGTTCACGTTCACCAAGGCGGGAGCCACTTCACCAAAGTTGTAGGTTTCCCAGAACTCCAGTTTGGCTGTACCCTGAAGGAGTTTACGCACACGATCCGGTTCTTTCACTCCGGGCAATTCAACGAGAATCCTGCCGGAACCCAATTGCTGAATGTTCGGCTGGGTAACGCCAAACTTGTCGATACGTGTACGGAGGATGTTAAACGACCTGCTGATGGCGGCATCCGACTCTTCCTTGAGCACTTTCAATACCTGCTCGTTGGTGGAGTTGAATTTAATTTTATCCTGGTTTTCAATGTTGGCAAAAACGGCCGCCAGGCTGGCGTTTGGATCCACCTCGTTAAAAGCCTGGCCGAAGAGGCTCACAAAATCCTTGTTGCTGCTTCGCTGCAATTCAAGTGCACGGTCGATGGCTTTCTTGAAAGTGGCATCACTGGCATTCTGACCCGCCATGGAGCGAACGAGGTCCACCACGGACACTTCCATGGTCACGTTCATTCCTCCTTTCAGGTCAAGACCCAGATTCAGTTCCCGCTCTTTACACTCGCGGTAACTGTAGTTCTTCATACCCAGGTTGTAAACACCTTTCGGACCGATTGAATCGAGATATTCTTTCTCTTTTACGGGATCGCCATTGGCAAATTCTTTTGCGTCACCCTCCACACCTCGGGTTACCAGGGTAAATGAAAGCTGATAGAGGCAAACGAGGGCCAGGATGATGGCAAATAGCTTAATCGCACCTTTACTTTGCATTGATATAACAGATTAATTTATAGAGCCGGCAAATATAGGAGAAGACGGCATACGAAACAATTTAAACAAAGGTTAAAAGACCACCCGCGGGTTGGAACATTTCACTGTAAATCAATTAGATAAAATAAGACTCCCGGAAACTTATAACCGGAGACGATTTGCACTTCGCTTTTCGGGTGCCGGAAGACATAAAAGACAAGAAACTTCAGATCCGGTTCTCCTGCCTGATTGTGAAGGCGATCGGCGAACCGGTGTCGTTCTTTGCCGGAGGTAACAGGTGCTCCATCGGATTCAGATCGTATCGGCTGACCCATGGGCCCGGGGATTCAGCCATTGATTTACTCTTCAATGCCCTACCTTCGCCACCGTGCCGGCGAGAATTATCATCAGCGTAACATCCGACCTGGTTACCGACCAAAGGGTTCAGCGTGCTTCGGCCGCCCTGAAGGAAGCGGGATACCAGGTGATGCTCATCGGACGCCGTTTACCAGGTTCTATGGACATGCCGGGAAAACGCTACCGATCCACCCGTTTCCGCTTGTGGTTCAACAGAGGGCCGGCCTTCTATGCCAATTACAATATCCGGCTGGCCTGGTATCTCCTCTGGCACCATGCCGATATCCTCCTGAGCAATGACCTCGACACGCTGCCGGCAAATTATCTGATATCGCGGATAAAAAGAATACCGCTGGTGTACGACAGCCATGAGTACTTCACGGGGGTTCCCGAACTGGTATCGCGTCCTAAAATACAGGCGATCTGGAAAAAAATAGAAAGGATCCTCGTTCCGCGCCTACGTTATGCCTATACCGTAAACGACAGCATCGCGAAGCTTTACAAAGAGGAATACGGCATTGATTTCAAGGTCATCCGCAATGTACCGGAAAACCGCTACCAGGCAATACGGGATCTTACTACTTTACGCAGATCCCTCGGTTTGCCTTCCGATAAAAAAATAATCCTGCTGCAAGGTGCCGGAATCAATGTAGATCGCGGTGCCGAAGAAGCGGTGATGGCCATGCGTCACCTCCACGATGTCCTTTTGCTCATCGTAGGCGGCGGAGACGTTATTCCGGAACTGAAAAACAGGGTACACCGGCTCGGGATCAGTGAGAAAGTAAAATTTGAAGGCAAGAAAACTCCGGCCGATCTTTTTCTTTACACGTCCTGTGCAGACCTGGGCCTGACCCTGGACAAGGACACCAACCTGAACTACCGGTACAGCCTGCCGAACAAGCTCTTTGATTACATCCAGGCCGGCATTCCCATCCTGGCGAGCGACCTCCCCGAAATCCGCGCCATCGTTGAGAGGTACCAGGTAGGACTGATCAGCCCGAACCATCAGCCCGAAGAACTCGCTTTGCTGATGAGGAAAATGCTGGACGATGAAAGTGCCAGGAAAACCTGGAAAGAAAATCTGGCCAGGGCTGCCCAAACATTGAACTGGGACGCCGAACGTGTTAAACTCCTTACCCTCTTCAAATCCATTGGACGGTAAAAAACTCCATATTGTATCCTTTGATGTACCATGGCCCGCCGACTATGGCGGAGTGATCGATGTGTTTCATAAACTGAGACATCTTCATGCACAGGGTTTAGAAATCATCCTGCATTGCTTTCAATATGGAAGATCTGAAAGTGAACTGCTGAAAAAATTTGCGAAAGCGGTGTACTACTATCCCCGTTTCACCGGCAAAGGAAAACTGCTGCATGCGCAACCGTATATCGTTTTATCCAGAAAACATCCGGAATTAACGAAGAATCTCTCCGGCGACGGCGCACCGATTCTCTTCGAAGGCCTGCACAGCACTTCCTGCTTACGTCATCCTGACTTCCGGAACAGAAAAAAAATCATCAGGGCCCACAACATTGAACACGCGTACTACCGGCAACTGGCCAGATCGGAGCACAATTATTTCAAGAAGGCCTACCTGCTTTCAGAAGCCCTGAAACTGGAAAAATACGAGTCCGTTTGCAGAGAAGCTGACCTGGTGGCAGGAATTTCTGCCTCCGATACCCTGCATTTCCGGGAACTCTGTGACCGTGCTTTTTTACTTCCGCCCTTCCATGGCTATGACGAGGTGTTGGCGCAGGAGGGCAGAGGAAATTACTTCCTGTACCATGGCAACCTGGGGGTTTCAGAAAACGAAGCCGCGGCCCTCTGGCTGACCGAAGAAGTGGCACCCCAACTGAATGCGGAGCTCCTGATTGCCGGTCACAAACCCGGGCCAGGACTCAGAAAAATGATCCTTAAGCAGAGCCATGTACGTCTCATAGAAAGTCCTTCGGAAGATTTGCTCAACCAGCTGATCAGGGAAGCGCAGGCCCACCTGATGCCTGCCTTCCAGGCCAGCGGCGTGAAGTTAAAATTACTGCACGCTCTGTTTAACGGACGTCATGTGCTGGCCAACCGGAACATGCTCGCGGGGACCGGGCTGGAAGACCTTTGCATCAGGGCTGAAAGCGCCGGTGACTTTATCAGTGCCGCGAACGGTATTTTAAAAACCGGTTTTGAAAAAGCGGATATACACAAACGTGAGGAGGTGCTCGGGCTGAAATATTCCAACCGCACCAATGCCCGGCGGCTGATCGATCAGATATGGCCGTAAAGGCCCGGCGCGGCTTATTCCACCGGACTCACTTTACCCTGCTCCACCCGTACCACCCGTGAAGGGAATTTTTCCATCAGGCCGTAGTTATGGGTTACCATGACCACCGCC
>JAEUTF010000260.1 GCA_016788185.1 Bacteroidia bacterium
TTCCTTTTCGGTAAGGTGCCAGCTCAGGGAAACCCGGTCTTCCGTTTCCGGCATCTGGAAAATGACCACATCCATCGGCACTTTCATCCAGCTCTTGGCATATTGCAGGTAGCGGTCGAAATTATAATCCTGCATGATGATAAAATTTCCGGACACATTGCGCATCGGAGCCATCAGTTTTTCCATGATGGTTTTTACACTGTTGTCTTCCACTTTCAGGTGCTTGTACGTGTCGCGTATCTGAAGAAAGACCACCCCCGAGGTGTTTTCGCTGATCCAGTCTTTGAAGGTGTGAAGAAACTGAATGGAATTCATCACCCCGTAATTGTCGCGGATGCCGGCATCCATCACCTCAATGGTGGGTGAACTGGGCAGGGAAACAGCCGGCATGACATAAGGAAAAGCGGAGTTCATGCGAAGGGCGCTGGTCAGTTTCAGGTTTCCGGCATTTTGCTCCCGGAAGAAGCGCCGGAATTCCACTCCGTTGGCGACCGCCTGAATGCCGCTTCCGGCCGAAGCGTTTTCATGGAGCAGATAACTGACCGGCTGGGCGGCGATCTGCAACACACGGCCGTCGTTGATAATGGTCGGACTGATGACCAGAATCGGAACCCTGGCTTCTCTTTCCGGTTTTTCGTAGTCGCGCAGACGCTTGTCGAGTATGTTTCTGGTGTTCTCCAGCAACTGACTTTCCCAGGCCCAGGCCCGGTCTTTCACATAGTGAAATTCGCCATCTGAAAATTGCTGGTTGTTCAGGAAGATATCGGCGACCGTGGCACTAAAGGTCATGGAGTTGAGCATATCCTTCCCCATATTCTGTAAAAAGCGGTTCTGGATGTTGCTGTCGGCCTTCATCAGGGTGTCGAAATGATTCAGGTAAAGTTCACGGTAATAACACAGGCTGATCATGCCTCCGGATGAGCCCGTTGCAAAGGCGGTGTGCCGCAGCAGTTTTCCCTGGTACACACTGTCAATCATCTGCAGCGTTCTGAAGGTGAAAACACAGGATCGCAATCCGCCGCCGCTTACATTCAGGAGCACCAGACGGGGTTTCTCTATACCCTCCCGGTTCCATTGTGCCTTCCACCGTTCAAGGATTTCCGTGGTGTTTTGAATGTCGCTCCGGAGCAGGCTGTCGTTGACCTGGTCTTCCAGGCTTTCACGGGTATAAGGCACCAGGTTTTTGGTATAGTCGAGGCCGTAGGCTTTGTTGCGGGGATTAAAGACTTCAAATTGTGAAAGAAAATTGATGAAGACAAAGAGGAGGATGAGGGTGGTGTTGGCCCAGGCACGCAGCCAGTATCTGAAAACGCCGCTCAGCATCAGGAACATGGTGATGAGGAGTAGGATGCTGGCTCCTGCTGGTATCCTGAAGATGGGGTAGTCCCTGAAAAGACCGAGCAGAATAAACGTGGTGAAGACGATGATTTCAATAACGGCGGCGTTCACGTGGTTCTGACGGAATACCCGCTCCAGCATGTAGCGTTTGTAATGGCGGGTGTCACGTACCAGTTTCAGTTTGGCGGGGAAAATAAGGTAGGTGTCTACCCGCCAGCTGTTTCTTCTTTGTACGCCGGCCAGCGGTTTGGAGGGGGTGCTGCGGTCAGAGTCGGAATGTTCAATGCCGAAAAGCTTGTAAATGTCTTTGTTGGTCATCATGAAATACCGCAGCGTACTCAGTACCACGAGCAGGAGACCGGAGAGGAAGACCAGGATGTATGAAATCACTTCGGTGAGGGGCCTCAGCTGGTAGGTCAGCTGGAAATCATACACACGGTAACAATAAAGCAGCACAAAGGCGCCGGGGATCACAAAATTATTGTGGCAGTATTTTACAAAGGTGCGCGACAGGGTGGCCAGAAAAGGGAAGCGGAAGCTGTTCAGGATAAAGCTGGAGATGTTAAAAGCCATAATGAAAGCACCGGTGCTCAGGCCCATGATGAAAAAAGCGCGCAGGCCCACATGGCCCATGTATTCCGGATCAAGAAAAAGGTAAGGGATGCCGAAACGGGAGGCAATCGACTCCGTGATGAAACCGAAAAGCAGCAACCAGTACAGAATCATCATCTGGTTTTTCTTAAAATGCATGACGACCAGCTGTGCCGGAAAGGAATAAAAAAACCTGGAAGCGAACTTTTTGATATTCATAAACCAGAAGGTCTAACGAATGTATACGCTCTTAACGTATAATGGTTAGCTTTCATTTTAACTTATTGGCAATGGCCTGTTAACTGAAACAGTACAGATACGCCCACACGAAGGGGACGCTGAGGAAAAGGGCGTCGAAACGGTCCAGCATGCCTCCGTGGCCGGGTAAAATGCTGCCGGAATCCTTCACCTGAAGGCTCCTTTTCAGCATGGATTCACTCAGATCGCCCAAGGTACCTGTAAGGATGACCAGGAGGGCAATAACCTGCCAGTCGAGCCAGGACAATTGGGGCTGGAAAATGCTCAGGGCATGAGCCACCCCAAGTGTACTCAGTCCACCGCCAATGCTGCCTTCCCAGGACTTCTTCGGGGAAATCCGTTCAAAAAGACGGTGTTTCCCAAACAGGTTGCCAAAGACATAGGCAAAGCTGTCGGAACTCCAGAGCAGGAGGAAATAGCCGGCCAGCAGGCCACGGTCGTAGTCCTGATCATGGGTCGCTACATGACTCAGCAAGGCAAAGGGAAGGATGGTATAGAAAATTCCCGTGAGGGTGTATGCGATATTGGTGAAGGGCTTTTCGTCTTTTCGGTAGAGCTCCGCGAAAAAGACGATACACAACAAGGGTAAAAGGAGGACCATATAGGGCTTCAGGCCCGCGTCGAATGCTGCAAAGGAGAGGAGGAGGTAGGCTGCCGCACCGGCCAATAAACCATACGGACGGTTGGGCCGGCAGGACCCTTTTCCAACGATTTTGTAGAACTCATCCAACGAAAGGATGGCGGCGATAAAAAAGAGCAACTGAAAAGAAAGGGGGCCCCACCAGATGGAGGCAAGGATGGCGCCAACAAAGACGGCACCGGTGATGATGCGTTGCAGGAAATTACTCACAGCAGGTCGTTTTCGGTCAGGATCAGTTGTGCGCGAACCAGGTTTTCTTCGGAAACGTATAACTCCACTTCTCCAAAGATATAGGAAGAGTCTTTTTTATCAATCTTATAGGAGGCGATCCCTTGTTCGTCCAGCAATGCCACGGCCGCTTCAATTTCCAGGAGTTTGTTGCTGCTGAACAGCAAGGCAAAATGCGCTTCCGGCTTAGGGCTCTTTTCGGTCATCGATCACGAATACATATAACTGCTTAGGACCATGGGCGCCGATCACCAGTTCGCCGTCAATATCTGCCGTGCGGCTGGGGCCGGTGATGATAGAAACCGAAGAAGGCATTTTAGGGTACTTGTGCTTCAGCCAGCTAAACGCATCTTTGATATCAAGCGCTACCTGGCTGGCTCTGCCGAGCACGACGTGTACGGGTGTGTACGAGGGGATGCTGCGGCTGTGTTCCTTCGAAGAAAGTACGATGCTTCCGGTCCGTGCAATCAGGCATTCGCAACTACTGACGGCGACATCCATGGTGTGCATGTTTTCGAGCAATACTTCATGTGGCAGTTCACACTCTGTGAGCAGATTGCTCAGGCCTTCTTCCACACATAAAATGTTTTTCCAGCGATGTTGCATCCCCATGGATACCAGACTTTCCATGAACTCAAGTTCACTCTCTACCAGGAAAAAGCGTACACCCGCGGCTTCCGCCCGTTCTGCAAAAACAACAACCGGGTCTTCGTCAGTCTGACGGAATACCGGGCTATCGAAGGAAAGTTTTGGGTATGGATTATTTGTCTTCGACAATAGCGAAGCGCGTATTTTCTTCAGTACTTTTTCTTTGTTAGTACTTTCATCCATGGCCTCAGGCAATTTCTGATGGACTTCCCGCCGTGGTATTTTCGGCAGGGGCAGGAGTCGTTTCCGGGGTGCTGTTCGTTGCGTTATTGACCGGAGTGGCATTGACGAGTTTGTCATTCTCTTCCGTGTCCCAAACCCGCTTTCCGAAGATCCGCTCAAGATCTTCCTTGTAAATCACTTCCTTTTCCAGCAAGGTGTCTGCAAGGGCATCCAGTTTGGATTTGTTGGTCCTGAGCAAGGCCAGGGTACGGACATAGGCTTCGTCAATCATCTTCTTCACTTCCGTATCGATGAGCTCAGCGGTCTTCTCGCTGTAGGGCTTGGTGAAAGAATAGTCGGCATTTCCGGAAGAATCATAATAACTGATGTTACCAAGTTCATCGTTCAGCCCGAAGACGGCCACAGAGGCATAGGCCTGTTTGGTAATTTTCTCGAGGTCGCTGAGCGCGCCCGTGGAGATGGCGCCAAAAGTGACATCCTCCGCCGCTCTGCCGCCCAGGGCAGCGCACATTTCATCCATGATCTGCTCACGGGTGGTGATTTGCCTTTCTTCCGGCAGGTACCAGGCCGCGCCAAGAGAATTGCCTCTGGGTACGATGGTGACTTTTACCAGCGGGGCGGTGTGCTGCAGCAACCAGCTGACGGCCGCGTGTCCGGATTCATGGTAGGCAATGACTTTTTTCTCGTGCTTGGAGATGATCTTGTTTTTCTTCTCCAGTCCGCCAACGATCCGGTCAACGGCATCCAGAAAATCCTTGTGTCCAATGGCCGTTTTGTTGTGTCGTGCCGCGATGAGCGCCGCTTCATTACACAGGTTGGCAATATCCGCTCCGGAGAACCCGGGCGTTTGCTTGGCCAGGAAATCAAGATCAACACTCGGATCCAGCTTCAGGGGCTTGGCATGTACCTTGAAAATTTCTTTACGGCCATTCAGGTCCGGTAATTCCACATAAATCTGACGATCGAAGCGGCCGGGTCGCAGCAGCGCGCGATCGAGAATGTCGGCCCGGTTGGTGGCAGCCAGAATGATGACCCCGGAATTGCTGCCGAAACCATCCATCTCGGTGAGCAATTGATTCAGGGTGCTTTCGCGCTCGTCATTGGCGCTGAAAGAGGGTTGTTTTCCGCGCGCACGCCCGATGGCATCGATCTCGTCAATGAAAATGATGCTCGGGGCCTTTTCTTTAGCCTGGCGGAACAGATCGCGTACGCGGCTGGCACCGACACCCACAAACATCTCTACGAAGTCGGAACCCGAAAGCGAAAAGAAGGGCACCTGCGCCTCGCCGGCCACCGCCTTGGCCAAAAGGGTTTTGCCGGTTCCCGGAGGACCCACCAGCAAAGCCCCCCTGGGAATTTTACCGCCGAGTTGGGTGTATTTCTTGGGGTTTTTGAGAAAGTCAACAATCTCCATCACCTCAATCTTGGCTTCTTCCAGTCCCGCCACATCGTTAAAGGTAACTTTTACATGCAGGTCCTTGTCGAAGAGGGTGGCTTTCGATTTGCCGATGTTGAAGATCTGACTGCCTCCCGGGCCCGATCCCATTCGACGGATGATGAACATGTAAATGATCACCAGCAGGAAGAAAGGGAAGAGCCAGCTGAGGAGGTCCCAGTAGCCACGGTCATTGTTGTTGTAAATGATGTTGACCCGGCTGGCTTCAGGCAGGTCCTTCTGTACATCGTCAAGGTCTTTTTTGAAGCTGCCTACATCCCCGATGGTAAAAGCGTAATGGGGACCTTCGTTGAGTCCGTTTCCAAATGCTCTTTTGGCCACTGTTTTGTACTCCGGCTTGCTCAGGCTGGTTTTTTTGATAAATACGTTCACCACTTCCTTGTTCACCACCACCACTTTGTCGATGTCGCCGTTCTTTACCCAGGAGGAGAATTGCGCCCAGGTGGCTTCTCTGGGATGGTTGCCCCAGTCGAACATGTTTATGCCGATGATCACCATGATGATCAAGGCATAAATCCAGTAAAAATTAAAATTGAAGCGTGGTTGCTTCGGCTTCGGG
>JAEUTF010000262.1 GCA_016788185.1 Bacteroidia bacterium
CATCAGTCCGCACAGACAGCTGCAACTCATCATGATGTACAACACCACCATGATGGATTTGTTATAAGCGTCAAAATTCATTTCGTGCTGGATGATGCCGATGAGCGATAAAAAATTGGCAATCGTTCTTTGTACAAACACCACCAGGCCGGCAAAGGAAGCTCCGAAACCGACCCAGATGGCTTTCGTGTTTTTCGTACAATACCATCCGCAGGCCCAGAGCCCCAGGCCAAGCATCACTCCGGCCAGCATCATGTTGGTGGCTTTTGCACCCACAATGGAATATGCCGATAATCCTGTGATTATCAGTAGCGTTCCTTGAACTACCAGGGTGCGGATGTAGGGAAGCGAATGCATGATTGGCTTTTGTTCAGGGCTTGAAATTAGCATGTTTCACCTTTAATCACAAGAAGAGGCTTAAAGGGGAAGCCCTTCTTTAAAGAAATTATTTCTCAGAACCAAAGGGTACGCTATTCTCAGTAATTTTGCAGCAAATTATATATTTGATTTCCAGATGACCACCCCACCTCTTTCCGATTTAATACCGGCCAGGACCGAGTTACCCAGGGTTTTAATGCTGGGTTGGGAGTTTCCTCCGGTGATTAACGGCGGTTTGGGGGTGGCTTGTCACGATTTGTGCATCGCGATGTCGAAATATGCCAACGTGACCATGATCATTCCAAAGTCCAACCCGGATTTTGTCGTGAAAAACCTCAACCTGATCGGGCTGAATACCATTGACGCCAAGACCCTGCGCAACATCGGTCATGCCGATTCCTATAAAAAGGTGAAGCAGGTACATTTCATCAATACCCACCTCAACCCCTATTACAACAACAATCTGGAGCCGCATCACGATCTTCAGAACCTGAGCAGTCAATACCTGAAAACGATCAAGATTGGCAACGAAACCGCTGAGATCTTCCAGATTGATGATTTGTATGGCGGTGATGTGATTGAAAAAGTGACCATTTTCGGTAAACTGGCAGCAAAGCTGGCCTTGTCACTCGATTTCGATATCATTCATGCCCACGACTGGATGACCATGATTGCCGGCATGGAAATCAAAGCCAAAACCGGAAAGCCGTTGGTCATGCACATTCATTCATTGGAAGTGGACCGTGGCGGACCGCAGAGCAAAGGATGGGTGTACCAAATGGAAAAACACGGCATGGAATACGCCGACCTGCTCATGCCGGTCAGCAATTTCACCGGCCATGTCATTCACGATTATTACCAGATTCCCTGGAGTAAAATTCTTCCGGTGCACAACGGCATTCGCCCTGTCGAGCCTTTTAAGAGCGAAGCCATGTTCAAGGAAAAAATGGTGCTTTTTGTGGGTCGTTTGACCCGTCAGAAAGGGCCAGAATTCTTTGTTGACATTGCCGAAAAAGTCTTGCAGCACGATCAGAATGTCCGTTTTGTCATGGCGGGTACCGGTGAGTATTTTAACCCCTTGCTCGAAAGGGCAGCGCAGCGCGGTATCGCCCACCGTTTTCATCTCACTGGTTTCCTGAACCTCGACAAGGTCCGTAAATTACTTTCCATCGCCGATGTCTATGTGATGCCTTCCGTTTCGGAACCATTCGGCTTGTCGGCGGTAGAGGCGGTACAGTTTGGTATTCCAGCGGTCATCAGCAAGCAATCGGGTGTATCGGAAGTGCTGAGTGGGTCTCTTAAATTTGATTACTGGGACATCAACCGGGCGGCTGGCTATATCCTCAGCCTCCTTCACGACCCCGTCTTGCTCGAAAATGTCAGGCAGGATGCGTATAAGGATTTGAAAAATATCTCCTGGGATCATTCGGCTCAAAAGGTGGTGAATGGCTACAATGCCCATCATCTCCTGCCGGTGATGGCCTGAGGGCATGGGCTGAAATCTCCTCGGGTCCAGGGCCAGCTTTCCCATTCCAAAACGAAGGATTTTCCCGGAAATATTGTTCATAATCAGGAAGGGATGTAAAGCGTTATTTCCCCTTCTGACGTATCTTCGTGATGTATAAAGAACTGTGCCATGCCCTCTGTTTGCTTCTACTTTCAGGTTCACCAGCCCTTCCGTCTGAAAAGATATTCCTTCTTTGATATTGGCCGCGATCATTTTTACGAGGACGATGAAAAGAACCGCTTGATTCTGGACAAGGTCTCTGAGAAGTGTTACCTCAAAACCAACCGGAAGATCCTGGATCTGATCAACCGTCACAAAGGTAAATTCAAGGTCTCCTACTCCATCAGCGGCACCGCCCTGGAGCAGTTTGAGAATCACCGCCCGGATGTTTTGCAATCCTTCATCGACCTTTCCAAGACCGGCTGCGTAGAGTTTATTTCTGAAACCTATTACCACAGCCTCAGTTTCATTTATTCAAAGGAGGAGTTTCGCCGCCAGGTGGAAATGCACAAGGAAAAGATAAAAACCTATTTCAACCAGGTACCTAAGGTCTTCAGAAATACAGAGTTGATTTACAGCAACGAACTGGCCTCCTTCATCGAAAAAATGGGCTACAAGGCCATCCTTTGCGAAGGGGTGGACAGGCATCTGGGCAGCCGCACGCCCAATTCACTCTACCAACCGGCCGGCACCTTGAAGATCAAGGCCTTTTTAAAGAATTACCGCCTCTCCGACGACATCGCCTTCCGGTTCTCTGACCGCAACTGGAGTGAATGGCCTTTGCATGCCGATACCTTTGCCTCCTGGGTGCACAAGGTGGCCGGCAACGGCGAGGTCATCAACCTCTTTATGGATTACGAGACTTTCGGTGAACATCAGTGGGAAGAAACCGGCGTATTTGATTTCCTGGATCATCTGCCAAAGGAAATTCTGAAGCATAGCGATTTTGATTTTAAAACACTTTCAGAGGCGGCCGATCAATACAAAGTGAGGGACATCTACGACGTACCCGAATTCACCAGTTGGGCCGATGCCGAGCGCGATCTCAGCGCCTGGCTCAGCAATGCCATGGAGAAAGAGGCCGCCAAACGTATTTATCAGCTCGAAGAGAAGGTGTTGAAAACCGGTAATAAAGACCTTATGGATGTCTGGGGAAAACTTCAGACCAGTGACCATTTTTATTACATGTGCACCAAATTCTGGAGCGACGGTGATGTGCACAAGTATTTCAGTCCTTACGATTCACCGTACGATGCCTACATCTATTTCATGAATGTACTGGCTGATTTTGAAACCACCATTGAAGAAGCGGTGAACCAGGTAAAACCGGTAAAAAAGGCCGGCAAAAAGAAGGAGCCTACTGTATAATACCTGTTTCATAAATTCGTTCATTCATAAGCGTTAGGGCATTGCATGGCTGCAGGGCAGATTGATCACAAAAAAGTTACAGCAGCGGGTCTCCTGGTTACCCTGGGGATCATTTACGGGGATATCGGAACCTCTCCGCTTTACGTGATGAGTGCGGTGATCGGTCATCGCGTGATCGAAGAAGGACTGGTTCTGGGGGGGCTATCCTGCGTTTTCTGGACCCTGAGCATTTTAACCACTTTTAAATACGTCGTCATCACTCTCCGGGCCGATAACAAGGGCGAAGGCGGGATTTTTTCACTGTATGCCCTGGTGCGGAAGATGAAGGTGAAATGGCTGGCTATTCCGGCCATGATCGGAGGTGCGGCGCTGTTAGCGGATGGACTCATTACCCCTCCTATCTCCGTGGCTTCCGCAATTGAAGGACTAAAAGTGATCAATCCGGACATTCCGACCGTACCCATCGTGACCGGAATATTGTTCGCCCTGTTTTTCATTCAGCAGTTCGGCACCCGCTTTGTCGGGCGGTTTTTCGGTCCCATTATGCTGATCTGGTTTGTCATGTTGCTGCTCCTGGGTATAAAAGAGGTGATCCTGAACCCCGTGGTCTTTAAGGCCATGAATCCGGTGTATGCCATTCAATTGCTGACCGGTTACCCCGAAGGATTCTGGATCCTCGGTGCCGTTCTGCTTTGTACCACCGGTGCCGAAGCCCTGTATTCAGACCTCGGACATTGTGGACGGAACAACATACGGGCCAGCTGGATCTTTGTCAAAATTGCCCTTCTGGCCAACTATTTCGGACAGGGGGCCTGGCTGCTCAATCATACCGGCAGTTTGATGGGCAGTACCAAACCATTTTATGCCATCATGCCGGAATGGTTTCTGATTACCGGTATCATCATCGCCACCTCGGCTGCCATAGTAGCCAGTCAGGCCTTCATCACCGGAACCTTCACGCTTATCAACGAGGGCATGCGCATGGATTTTCTGCCCAAAGGACGCATCGAGTATCCCACTGATCTGCGCGGACAACTTTACATTCCCAGTATTAACTGGCTCATGTGTCTTGGTTGCATCGGCATTGTACTTTATTTCCGGGATTCGGCCAACATGGAAGCGGCCTATGGTCTGGCCATCATCCTGACCATGCTGATGACCACCACCCTGCTGAGTTATTACCTCTATCTGAAGAAATACCCGGTGTTCATTATCTTGCTGATTTTTGCAGTATTGTTTACGGTGGAATCGGCCTTCCTCGTGGCGAATCTGAAGAAATTTATGCACGGGGGCTATGTCACCGTTTTCATTACCCTCTGGATTTTTGGCATTATGTGGGTGTGGTACGAAGCTAGAAAAATCCGCTCGGCGCTGGTGGAGTTTGTGCCGTTGGAAAAATATTATGACATCATCTGCGATGTGAGCAGGGATACCACCATCCCCAAGTATTCCACACACCTGGTGTACCTCACCAGTGCGCAACAGGAAGGTCAGGTCGAGAATAAAATCATTTATTCCATCCTCCAGAAACAGCCCAAAAGAGCGGATGTGTACTGGCTGGTACATGTGGATGTACTGGACGAACCTTATACGCTCGAGTACCAGGTGAAAGAACTGGTGAACGATAAGATTGTACATGTTCGCTTCAGAATCGGCTTCAGGATTGAACCGCACATCAACATTCTTTTCAGGCAGGTGGTACAGGAGCTTGTGGAAAACAAAGAGGTGGATGTTACCAGCCGTTATGCCTCACTCAATAACCAGCATATTGCCGGCGATTTTCGCTTTATCGTGATGGAAAAATACCTCTCGTATGAGAATACTCTGAATTTCTACACCAAGTTTATTCTGAACATCTATTTTGTGATGAAGCGGATGAGCCTCAGCGAAGAAAAGGCATTTGGTCTCGATTCCAGTTCGGTTCTTGTTGAAAAAGTACCGCTGATCGTTACCCCACCGGGCTCCTACGATTTTAAAAGAATATATTGAACAAAAAAAGGCCGATCCTGCGATCAGCCTTTTTTTCCTATACTGGAGAGTCCTTAATTTTTATAGAAAGTTTTGACAGAGCTGGCGCTTCCCTGGGTGATCAACAAGCGGTAAATACCTGAAGGCAGTCCTTCCGGTACATTGATTTTGAATTCACGGTTTCCCGGTGCGCCGTCAAAAAGCATGAGTTCCCCGACCTGTTTACCCTGAATGTCCAGCAGTTGAACTTCCACCTGCTCGTTGGTCTTCAGGTTGAGGCGCAGGGTGGCCTCTACCGCTACGGGATTCGGGAAAAGAACGGCGGAGAGATCATCGCCGTAAACAGGCGCGAGGCCTGCCGTGCTCTGATCTTCCGGAATGGTGAGGGTATTGGTTTTGATGGCATCGCCGGTAGACTGTGTATTGCCATTGGCGAAGTTGAAGGCTCCGTAAAAAGTAACATCGCCGGTACCGGCCACTGGGGCTACCCAGTTGAAGGACCAGGTTCGGGCCCCTCCGCTGGCTGCTGTACCGGCCGAGGTATGCGTAACGTATTTGGTGCCTACAATTTTGGTGGCTGAGGGATTCGTAATGATCAGCGATCCCTGAAGCGCACCATTTACGCTCTGCGGTGAAATTTCAAATCCGAATTTCGGAATACCGGCCTATGATACGGCAGCTGTGATGGTGTAGGTTTGGCCGGGAACATAGCCCGTTACCGGTACGTTGGAACTGATGATCTGGGTCGCTGAGGGCGCCAGATTGGAGCCATGGCAGTTGGAGGTGGCGCAGGTAAGGCCATCGGCAGGCGAACCTGTTCTTCCGGCCGGAGCCCCTGCTACATTGCTGATGGCCTCATTGCCGGATGTTTGTACCAGGAGGACACCAACAGTAATCATCATGGTTGAAAGTGTAAAGATTTTTTTCATGTATAAATTTTTGGGAATGTAATGCTAGATAAAATATGTTTAAACGCATAATTTTCTCTGCCATGCCATTGTAAAATCCTGATTATCCGAATGCCGCATTTTATTAATTTCGGCCTGAAGGTTTAACCATGAGCAAGGGGCAGGCAGAAGCCAGGATCAGGGAATTGAGAGAAAGCATCAATGAACATAATTACATGTATTATGTTCTGAATGAGCCGCGTATATCCGACCGTGATTTTGATCTCCTGCTGGAGGAATTGATCCGGCTTGAAAAGGAGCATCCTGAATGGGTCACAGAGGACTCGCCTTCACAGCGTGTGGGGGGCGAAGTCACCAAATCATTTACCACCGTACGGCACAAATACCCGATGCTTTCCCTCGGGAATACCTACTCGGAGCTGGAATTGCGTGAATTCCATGAACGGATCATTAAACTGATTCCCGATGAAGCGGTGGAGTATGTGTGCGAATTGAAATTTGACGGAGTGGCCATCGGACTGCAATACCTTAACGGGAAATTGAAGCGGGCGGTCACCCGCGGCGATGGCATCCAGGGAGATGATGTCACCGCGAATGTGAAAACCATTCAATCCATTCCCCTGAAACTGCGCGGGAATAAATTTCCGGAAGATTTTGAAATCCGCGGGGAGATCATTCTACCCCGGGCGGTGTTTGAAAAGATCAACGAGGAACGCATCGATATAGGCGAAAGCCCCTTTGCCAATCCCCGCAATTCAGCAGCGGGAACCCTGAAGTTGCAGGACAGTTCGGAGGTGGCACGCCGTAAACTGGATTGTTTTCTCTATGCACTTTATGGTGAATCACTCCCCTTCCATACCCACCTGGAGGCATTGAAGGCCGCCTCCTCATGGGGCTTTAAAATTTCTGCCGATCATGTGTTGTGCAAAAGCATTGACGAGGTTTTGCACTACATTGAAAAATGGGATAAGGAAAGGGAGCAACTTCCCTTCGACATTGATGGTGTGGTGGTCAAAGTCAATAATTTCCGCCAACAGGAAGAACTGGGCTTTACAGCGAAATCCCCGCGTTGGGCGATTGCCTATAAATTTAAGGCGGAGTCGGCTTCGACACAACTCAACAGCGTGACTTACCAGGTAGGCCGTACAGGTGCCATCACACCGGTGGCTAACCTGGAACCGGTCTTGCTGGCCGGCACCGTCGTAAAAAGAGCGACACTGCATAACCAGGATCAGATTGAGAAACTGGACCTTCATCTTGGCGATACGGTTTTTGTAGAAAAGGGCGGCGAAATCATCCCCAAGATTACCGGTGTAGACCTTAAAAAGAGGGCTTCGAAAGCTCCTAAAATACATTTCATCCATGCCTGTCCGGAATGTAAAAGCACATTGCTTCGGAAGGAAGGTGAAGCACAACATTATTGTCCCAATGAGTCGGGTTGTCCGCCACAGATTAAAGGCCGGATCGAGCATTTCACCTCCAGAAAAGCGATGAACATTGAAGGGCTTGGCACCGAAACCATTGATTTGTTCGTGGAAAAGGGATTGCTGAAGAACGTTGCGGATATCTATGACCTGAAGAAAGAGGAGATACTCGGCCTGGAGCGCTTCGGTGAAAAATCGGCCGCCAACATCCTCGATGGAATTGAAGCTTCAAAGAAAATACCGTTTGAAAAAGTGCTCTTCGCCATCGGCATCCGCTTTGTGGGAGATACCGTGGCGCGCAAGCTGGCCCGTCACTTCGGATCCATCGATGCCCTGCGCGCTGCCGACGCAGAAAAGTTGACCGAAGCTCCAGAGGTCGGTCAGAAAATTGCAGCCAGCATCCTTGAGTTTTTTTCCAGTCCGGTGAATCTTAAGATCCTGGAGAGGCTGAAAGCCCATGGACTGCAGTTTGCCATGAAAGAAGAGGAAATGCCCCGCAGGGTTTCAGAGAAGCTTCGCGGACTCACCATTGTTATTTCAGGTACCTTTACCCGGCATAGCAGGGACGAGTACAAAAAGATCATCGAGGAAAACGGCGGGAAAAACGGTTCAGGGGTAACCCGGAAAACAGATTACCTCTTTGCCGGTGAAGACAGTGGCCCGAGTAAACTCGAAAAGGCAAAAGAGTACAATGTTAAAGTCATCGATGAAGAATCATTCCTGAAGCTGCTTGAAGCGTAAAGGAATTGGTGTAATTCTGTTTAATTTTATTGCCCCGTTCAAAAGCCATGAAGAAAACGTTACGTCATAAAATCGGCCGTTACATCTTCCTTCGTGAATATGGACAGCATGAAACGCTTCAGCAATCGGTCACTTTTGACGCGGCACGATCCATCGGAATCCTGTACGATTCCACCAACGAGAAGCATTTTGATATCGTGAAGAAATATGTGAAGGAAATCCGTGAACAGCATCACAAAGAAGTGCTGGCGCTGGGCTATTATGACCAGAAGGAATTGCCGCCCATGCGCTTTGCAAAACTCGGTCTTGATTTTTTCACCCGTAAAGACCTGAACTGGTATTTCAAGCCCATCGCCCCGGTGGTGAAAAATTTCGTGCAGAAGGATTTTGATATCCTGATTGACCTGCACATGGGAAACAGCATTCCCTTCAGATACATTGTGGCCAGTTCGCACGCTTCCTTTAAAATCGGAAAATACGATCGCCTGGCTACTCCTTTTTATGATTTCATGCTGAGTATTTCCGATAATATGACTTTCCCCCAGTTCATTGAACAGGTGAATCATTATTTAAAAGCGTTCAAACATGAGCCCTCTCGCTAAAAAACTCAGCGGAACCGGTGTGGCCCTGGTCACGCCCTTCCACAAAAACGGAAGTGTGGATTTCAAATCGCTCTCCAGACTGGTGGATCATGTCATCAAAGGGAAATGCGAATACGTGGTGCCGCTCGGTACCACCGGTGAAAGTGTGACCCTGAGTGCCGATGAGAAGAAAGCGGTACTTGATTGTGTGGTGGAAAGTGCAGCGGGAAAAGTACCGGTGGTGATGGGACTGGGCGGAAACAATACCCAGGAGATTCTGGAGAAACTCCGGCATCATGATTTCCAGGGTGTGAGTGCTTTGCTCTCGGTGAGTCCCTACTACAACAAGCCCTCACAGAAAGGGATCCTGCAGCATTACAAAATGATTGCTGAGGAATCGCCTCTTCCCGTCATCCTGTACAATGTGCCGGGCCGTACGGGCTCCAACATGCTTCCCGAGACGACCCTCGAACTGGCGCACGGGCAGAAGAATATCCTCGGTATAAAGGAAGCCAGCGGAAATGTGGAACAGGTGATGCACATCATTCGCGAAAAACCCGCCGGCTTTCTGGTGATTTCAGGCGACGATGCCATCACCCTGCCCCTTATCGCCGCAGGTGCGGATGGGGTCATCTCGGTGATTGCGAATGCCTATCCCAAAGCTTTCAGCACCATGGTGCGTCATGCCCTGAAAGCCGAACTGAAAAAAGCCCAGCAATTGCATTACCAGTTACTGCCCCTGATACCGCTCCTTTTTTCTGAAGGAAGTCCGGCAGGAATCAAGTGCGCCCTGAAGGGAATGGGGATGATGGAGGAACATGTGCGCCTTCCGCTGGTGAATGTCTCAAAACCACTGGCACAGCGTATCCTGGCCTGTTGTACGGCCTTGTAAAAGGCAGGACGAAGGCCCATTTTTCCCGGCTTGTTTCGTGCGATGGCCTGGATTCATCATTTCAGTGTTAAATTTCAACGTCTGGTCATTTAATTTTCGGGGCGACCGTTTAAGACCATTAGCTTTATCTGTACATTTGAAAACACTGAAACCCCCTTATGAAGAAATTAATTCTACTCTCTGTCCTCCTGCTGGTTGGCCTCGCAGGACGGGCACAGTTCAACCTGAACATGGTCGGGCATCTTGCCTATCCGAACAATACCTGCGCCGGTATCTGGCACTATGTGGATTCACTCGGCAATGAGTATGCCCTGGTAGGTGTCGACGACCGCATCGCCATCATTGATGTTACTACTCCGGCCAGCATGTCGGAAGTGTTTTCTGTTCCGGCCCTTCCGGGACAAAGCAGCCTCTGGCGCGAAGTAAAAACCTACGGGAAGTACGCCTACGCCGTGAGCGAAGGCGGTGGGGGTTTGCTGATCATTGACCTGAGCAATTTACCAGCCGGCATCACTTCAAAACGCTGGTACGGTGACGGTGTGATTGCCAACCAGCTTGGCTCCGCCCATACCGTTGCCGTCACCGATGGCTATGCCTACATCTTCGGTACCGGAGCTGGCCTGGCCAATGGCGGTGCCGTGATTGCCGATCTGGCGGATCCCTGGAATCCGGTCTATGTCGGACAATACAACCAGAATTATATACACGATGGTTATATTCGGAATGATACCTTATGGGCCGGAGAAATTTATGCCGGACAATTCAGTGTCATTGATGTAAGCAACAAGGCCAATCCCGTCTTGCTGGCCACACAATCCACTCCCGGAAACTTCTGTCACAATACATGGCTATCCGATAATTCACAGTTTCTTTTCACCACCGATGAAGTTGGCGGAGAGCCCCTGGGTTCCTTTGATGTCAGTAACCTCTCCAACATTCAGTTGTTGGATGTCTATTTTACCGACAGCATGCCTCAGGAAGAAGTTCACAATGTAAGGGTGCTGAACGATTTCCTGATCAACCCTTCCTACGGCAGCCAGCTTACCATTTGCGATGCGGCCAGACCCAATAACATTGTGGAAATTGGCAGCTATCCCACCGGCTCTTTTTTATGCTGGGATGCCAGTCCTTACCTGCCAAGCGGCAGAATCATTGCCGCGGATGTGGACGGTGGCGTCTACGTTTTCGAACCCAATTATACCCGGGCCTGCTACCTTGAAGGTACCGTCACCGACAGCGTGACTGGATTTCCGCTTAACAATGTGAGTATCCGCATTCAACCCATTGACAAGCGGGCCAGCTCCAATCTGCTCGGGGAGTTTAAAACGGGTCATGCCACAGCCGGTACCTATGATATTGAATTCAGAAAGCCGGGTTACGTCACCAAACTGATCAGTGGCGTTAATCTGGTAAGTGGACAACTGACCACCCTCAACATTGAACTGGTGCCTTTTGTTCTGAACGGTACGGTTACCAATGCCGTCTCCTCGGGTCCTGTGGCCGGGGCATTGATTTATGCCTTTGATGGAGAGAATGCAGCCACCGCCACCGCCGATGTCAACGGTAATTTCAGTTTCACCACCCTGAGTTCAGGCAACATCGATATAACAGCCACCCGATGGGCGTATAATTCTTTCTGCCAGACCGTATTTGTTGACGGCAGTGCACCACTGAACATCGCACTTCAGCCAGGGTATTACGATGATTTCGTGACCGACCTGGGTTGGACAGTGAATTCTACTGCTTCAGCAGGCCTGTGGGAGCGAGGAAATCCGAATGGAACTTTTTACGGTGCGCTGGCACTGAATCCGGAGGATGATTTACAGAATGATTGCGGCGACCAGGCTTTCGTCACCGGCAATGCCGGCGGTACCGCCAACAACGACAACGTTGACAACGGCTATACAGAGCTGGTATCTCCGGTGTTCGACCTCAGTACCTACAATGACCCCTACATCAGCTATAGCCGTTGGTTCAGCAGTCCTCCCAATGTTCCGGCC
>JAEUTF010000272.1 GCA_016788185.1 Bacteroidia bacterium
TCATTGGTGCGGTAGGCCACATAGGCCGCCGCCTCGTTGCCGTCCATGATCTGAAATTTCCTTGCCGGAGCCGCTTTTGTTTCCATCACTTCCGGGCTGATTGCTTTTGTTTCCATTCGCTTGAAATTGGCATGCTGTTGAAGAGTGGAAATTAGCCGAACGCCGGGAGATGAAAGCTGACCTGGGTCAGGTTTACGGGGAATATATATCAGCGGGCGATGCCCTCAAATGCCCTTCTTGTTTTATCCGGAGGCCAAGGAGTTGAACAGGAAATGTTTTTAGACCGCTGAAGCGTAAACTACCCGGAAACCCATCATAAAATATCATAATCAATCCTGAAAATTCCGTGGCCCATCAACCATTACTCTATCGCTTAACTTGACAAAAATCCGTGGCCCATCAAGGCGACATGGAACCCCGAAACCCATCCCCCTACTCAAACAGCACCTTCAGGTAAAAACGCGGGTCTTTCAGCCGACCGCGGAGATCGAGGTCCTCGAACATGCAGGAAATGGTTTCGCGCAAAGTTTTGCTGCGCGCGGCTTTGTTCACCACCAGGTTGAAGAGCCAGGGATACTTTACCAGCTCCTGCATCTTTTTGCTCAGGCTGAGTTCCGGCCAGAGCCGCTTGTACACCGATGCATCGTAACGGCGAAGCAGTTCCGCCGAATAATCACCGTTCACTTCCGCCACGGTTTCGGCGGCCTTGAGTCCGCAGATCATGGCATTGCCGATGCCCTCGCCGGTAAAGGGGTCGATGAGTGATCCGGCATCGCCCAGCAGCATAAAACCATCGCCCGAGAGGGGTCTTTTCTTCGAACCCAGGGGCAGGCCATAGCCGCGCAGGGGACCTTCCGGCACGGCGCCTTCAAAGCGGCGACGCAGGGGCTCGTACTCGCTGATCAGTTTCAGCATGGCCTCCTTCAGGTTTATTTTCTTTCTGCCGGCCACATCGCTGCGCATGCCCACGCCCACGTTGGCTCTGCCGTCGGGCAGGGGAAAGATCCAGAAATAGCCCGGCAGAAAATCTTTCGCAAAATGCAACTCGATGTATCCCCGCGGATCCAGGTCTTTCACACCCGAGTAATAGCCCCGCAGGCCGGCACAGTAGTGCTCGTCTTCCATCTGTATGCCGCCCACTTCCTTCGCGAAGCGCGAATGCGCTCCGTCGGCGGCGATGACCAGGGAGGTGCGGATCAGGGTTTTTTCCTCTTTGTCACTCAGGATCCAGTCTTTCCCCTCGCGCCTGAATTTTTCAATCCGCAGCGGCGTGATGGTTTTCACGCCCGGTGCGGCCGAAGCCTTTCCGAAAAGCCAGTTGTCGAAATCGTAACGGCGGGCGATGTAGCCCGGCGGCTTCTCCGGATTTTCATCGCGGCGGAACGGCACTTTCAGCGACTTGCCGTTAGGCGCCACAAAGATCACCCCGTGCGAAGCCAGGCTGGTGGGTTGTGCGCCCAGCTCCTCCACCAGGAGGGGGTTGATCCGCTTCAGGCTCAGCACCACTTTTCCGCTCAGCGCATCGCCGCACACCTTGTCGCGCGGAAAGACGGCCTGATCAATCAGGAGGGAAGGGATGCCGCGGGCCGAAAGGGCCAGGGCTGTGGTACTGCCGGCCGGACCGGCGCCAAGAATGGTAAGGGGATGAAATTCCACGGGCGAAAAATACGACATCGCGGGACGCCGCTTCGCGCTTCGTCACAAGAAAATTGCCGGACCCGGTACCGCCACCGGCCAGACCGACGGGGCAGGGGTTTATCAATCGCCTAATTTTCAACATGATAAATTAATTCTCCACGCGCCACACGCCGGAGCCCGGGACGAAAACCTTTCCACTCCGATTTCCGTAAAACCACGCATACCAATCCATCCATGTTTCGTCTGAAAACCTGCATGATGTTGCTGCTGCTCCTGGCGGGGCAAGGCCGTGTCCTGTCGCAGTCCCAGCCCTTCCAGGGCTTGTCCTACGACTCCCTCAGCCTGGAAGAGCTCATGAACATCAAGATCACGGTGGCTTCCATCAAAGAACTCAGCCCCCGTCAATCGCCGGGCATTGTCTCCTACATCACGGCGGAGGATATCCGCAACATGGGCGCCCGTGACATCATGGAAGTGCTGCGCAGCGTTCCCGGATTCGAATTCGGGGTGGATGTGGAAGGGGTGGTCGGACTGGGCGTGCGCGGCAACTGGGCCCATGAGGGCAAAGTGGTGCTGTTCATCGACGGACAGGAGATGAACGAAAGCCTGTACTCCACCCTGCAGTTCGGCAACCACTATCCCATCGATCACATCGAACGCATTGAAATCATCCGCGGACCGGGATCGGCCCTGCACGGAGGCTTC
>JAEUTF010000276.1 GCA_016788185.1 Bacteroidia bacterium
GGGCGGAATTCAGCACCAGCACCCGCGCCGGCATGCACCGTTACCATTATCCTTCCGGCGAGGAACGCTGCCTGTTGCTCGATCTTCGTCACCGCGATAAAACACTGGGAGCAATGATCCGTGTGGAAAGTCCCACCCGCATCAGCGGCTACCGGCGCAGCGAAGCCTGGGCCAAGGATCAGTACATCTTTTTTGCGATGGAGTTGTCGCAACCACTGAAAAACGCGCTCAGCAACCGCGAAGGAAAAATCATGCAGAGCGGATCGGAAATGGAAGGGACCGACCTGGCACTGATTCTCCGCCTGGAAAATACGGAGAACGGACTAACGGAGCCGCTGCTGGTAAAAATCGGCATCTCCACGGTGGATGCGGAGGGTGCTCGCCGAAACCTCGAAACCGAAATGCCCGGCTGGGATTTTGAAAAGATCCGGTCCTCGGCCCGGGCGGCCTGGAACCGGGAATTGTCAAAGATACTTTTCTATGCAAAGGAGGAAAAGGCGATGCGTAACTTCTATACGTCACTCTACCATACCATGGTGGTGCCGAATGTACTTTCGGATGTGGACGGCCGTTACCGCGGACGCGACAACCTCATCCATACCGCGGAAGGCTATACGCAGTATACGGTTTTCAGTCTGTGGGATACCTTCAGGGCCACGCATCCGCTCTATGCTTTCATCGACCGCCGCCGCACCTTCGATTACATCCAAACCTTTCTGGCCCAGTACCGGCAGGGCGGACGCCTTCCCGTGTGGGAGCTGAGCTCCAACGAAACCGACTGCATGATCGGTTACCACAGCGTTTCCGTCATCACCGACGCGCTGGTGAAGGGCATCGGGGGCTTTGATACCACCCTGGCTTTCGAAGCCATGAAAAAAAGCGCTACCTGGCCGCACCTGGGTCTGCCGGCGTATATTCAGAATGGTTATATCGCCGTGGAGGATGAACACGAATCGGTGTCGAAAACCCTGGAGTATGCCTACGACGACTGGTGCATCGCCGAAGTGGCCGGCATGCTGGGCGATACCGCTGAGCGTAGCGCCTGGCTGCGTCGTGCCGCCTCGTACCGGAATGTTTACGATCCGCAGAGCGGTTTCATGCGGCCCCGTCGCAACGGTGATTTTCTGCCCGGCTTTGATCCGCGGGAAGTGAACAATCACTATACCGAAGCCAACAGTTGGCAGTATTCCTTCTTCGTGCCTCAGGATATACCCGGTATGGTACGGCTGATGGGCGGCCCTGAGCAGGCCGAAGCCCGCCTCGACGGATTGTTCTCCGCGCCGGTACATACCACCGGAAGGACACAAGCCGATATCACCGGACTCATCGGACAATATGCCCATGGCAACGAGCCCAGCCATCACATGGCCTACCTGTATGATTACATCGGCAAGCCCTGGAAAACACAGCGGCTGCTGCGTACCATCATGGACAGCCTCTATCGCACGGGGCCGGAAGGATTGCCCGGCAACGAAGACTGCGGTCAGATGTCGGCCTGGTTCGTCTGGAGCGCGCTGGGCCTGTACCCCGTCACGCCGGGAAGCCCGTATTACGCTATTGGCAGCCCGCTCTTCGATTCCGCGGTGGTAAACCTCGAGAACGGACACCGCATCAGGCTGTACGCGAAAAACAACAATCTATCGGCACCGTATATCCGCCAAATGACCATCAACGGGAAGGAGGTAAGCGGCAACCTCATCACCCATCCGGAGCTCCTCCGTGCCGACAGCATTGTGTTCACGATGGCGGAACGCCCGGCCCTGGATCGGGGAACCGCCCCTGAGCGGCGGGGTGCCCTGGAGGTACGCGGTTTTTACAGGGCACCGCTCATCAAAACAGGGGGGCGTCTGTTTAAAGACAGTCTGCTGGTCAGCATCGAATCACCCGACGGCGCACCGCTCGTGTATGGACAAAGTCCGGGCTTGATGATGACGGGCGAACCCTATCGTGGACCTTTTTACATTCATTCCGGCTGCACCCTGTACGCGCAGGCCATGGATCAGCAAGGGAAGAGTGGCGTCACGGCCGCTGGCTTTTACAAACTCCCCAACCAATGGGACGTGAAGTTGCACACCGCACCCAGCACACAGTATGCAGCCGAAGGACCGGTATCCATGATTGATGGAGTGTACGGAACGGAAAACTGGAGAAAGGGCGACTGGCACGGCTACCAGAGCCGGGATATGGATGTGGAGATCAGCCTGGGGAAGGAGGAGAAAATCAGTTCGGTAGAGGCTGGCTTTTTGCAAGACACCCGCTCCTGGATCCTGATGCCGAAGGAAGTAGTGGTGGAGATTTCCACCGATGGAAAAAAGTGGAAGGAGGTGGCGCGCAAAGCCAACACCATTGCCGACAATAACCTGCAGGTGCAGACGCAGCGGATCAAAATAGAATTCACTCCACTCAGGGCAAAATATGTGCGGGTAAAGGCCGGCAATTACGGGGTACTCCCGACCTGGCACCAGGGTGCGGGATACGACGCTTTTATTTTCTGTGATGAGATCAGCATCCGCTAGATCCGGCCGGATGAAGCGGAAATCCAGGCTGTGCCCTTCTTCGGCCATGTGGTAAAAGATTTCTATTTTCATGCAATGATTAACCGTCGTAAATTCCTGCGTCATTCCCTCTGCGCGGCCGGTGCCACCTTGCTCGCTGCCGAACTACGGGCCGGCATACCCCTTGCCGCTGCCCGCCCGCTGGTCATTTCCACCTGGGCGCCCAATGTGAAAGCGAATGCGGCCGCCTGGGAAATTCTGGCGAAGGGGGGCAAGGCGCTCGATGCGGTGGAAAAGGGCGTGATGGTGCCGGAAGCGGATCCGGAGGATACCAGCGTAGGGTATGGCGGATTGCCCGACCGTGACGGCCGCGTAACGCTCGATGCCTGCATCATGGACGAAAAGGGTAATTGCGGATCCGTTATGTGCCTCGAACACATCGTGCATCCGGTGCAGGTGGCGCGCCTGGTGATGGAAAAAACACCGCATGTGGTGCTGGTGGGCGATGGCGCCCTGCAGTTCGCCCTGGCCAACGGATTCAAAAAGGAGAATCTCCTGACCGCGAGCTCGGAGAAAATATGGAAAGAATGGCTCAGGACCTCGAAGTATGATCCGGGAGATACCATGAAATACATGAAGGAAAAGCGTTCGGCGGGAGGTAAGGATAACCACGACACGATCGGCATGCTGGCCCTTGATGCCATGGGCAATATCAGCGGAGCCTGCTCCACCAGCGGCATGGCCTTTAAACTGCACGGACGCGTGGGCGATTCACCCATCATCGGTGCAGGCTTGTTCGTCGACAACGAAGTGGGAGCCGCAACGGCCACGGGGGTCGGGGAGGAAGTCATCCGGATTTGTGGCGCCCATACGGTCGTGGAAGCCATGCGCTACGGGAAATCACCCAAAGAAGCCTGCAAGCTGGCCGTGGAGAGGATGTACAAGCTGCGAAAGGGAAGCATTGAAGACAAGCAGATCGGCTTCATCGCGGTGAACATCGCCGGTGAAACGGGAGCCTATTCACTGAAGGAGGGGTTCACCTATGCCTGCCGGTTCAGCGATGGACTAGACGTTGTCCGATCCGCCGACTATTTAATCTGATGCAGCCCATCGTGTTTCACCTGTCCGGTCCACAGCCCTTCCTGACCGCTGTTTCATCCGCCGGTAAGTCCTGCAATCGTCCATTGTATGCTCCTGGAACTCGCCTGCTTCCATCCTGATTCAGTTCGTATAGCCGCTACCGTGGGGGTTCACCGGCTGGAGCTGTGTGAGGAGTATACCTGTGGCGGACTGAGCCCTTCACCGGATTTTTTCCACGCAGCCAGGAGAGCATTTCCGAACGATATTTTTGTGATGATCCGGCCCCGGCCGGGAAATTTTATATACACGGAAGCGGAGTTCAGCGCCATGCTCCGTGCGGCGGATGCCTATAAGCGTGCCGGCGCCAATGGTTTTGTAAGCGGCTTTTTTGATGCCGGCGGAAACATTCACCGGGATCAGTTGCGGCGTTTTGTGGAGGCCTGTCATCCCTTGCCGCTCACCTTTCACCGTTCGTTCGATCAGCTGAGCGACTGGAGCCATGGCCTGGATCTGCTGATAGACGTCGGCTGCCGGCGTTTGCTCAGTTCGGGCATGGCGTCAAGTGCCCATGCCGGCAGATTCCGCTTGAAAGAAATGATGGAGTATGCTGGAGAGCAACTCCTCATCCTGCCGGGCGGAGGTATCCGGGCTTCGAATGTGGGGGATCTGGTCCATACGTGTCATCCTGCCGAAATACACAGCGCGGCCATTCTCCCGGAATCCCTGACAGAGGGAAAATTTACAGCAGATGAGTCTGAACTGAGAGCGCTTTTAATGCATTCGGTTTCGAAAGGTTTTTAGATTGTTCATCGGTCCACGTGATTTTATGGTGAAACGCTGGCTGAAAGCGGTGGTGCATGTATTCACAACCCGGTCCATGCAGACGTATCGGAAAGTAAACTGTATGTCGTCAAACCAAAGTGCACCAATTTGCAACTAATTTAAGGTGATACTATTTTCAAATGTAGTTGATTTCTCTTTATTGTATACGCTCCTTCCTTTTTCATAGTTATTTCCTTTGTTTTTCGACGTTTAGCCAATATGATTTCTGCCTGGCCATTGTAGTCGGAGGCCGGAGTTAAGTTTCCTAAAGCTTCATGATAGCGTAAATTGTTGTAGTAGTAAATCAAGTTTTCAAGGGCGCGTACCAACTCTTCCGGGGGGGGGGGGGTAGTAGTAATCGAGTTTGATTGTATTCTTCATTGTCCGGTGGTAGGGTTCGATCTTTCCTTGTGTTTGCAGATGGCATGGCCTTCCGTGGATCGGCACTGTTTTTCTCTTAAAGGTACTTTTTTAGTTCAGACGAGATGTAACATGATCCGTTATCAGATAAGAGCTTAGGCCGCATATCTTTCGGTATACCTGTGTACGCTAGGGCTTTGTCAACTGTAATCATGACATCAGGAGCTGTCATTCCTTCACAGAGATCTCATGCCAATATCGTACGACTATACTCATCCAATACTGTACTCAAGTAATACCATCCCCATCCAACGATCTTGAAATAGGCAAAATCTGTTTGCCACATCTCATTCGTTCTCGTTGTTTTATACTTGAAAGAAAACGAAGCACTTAATGTCATGTATGACGGTGCTGTGATCATTCCGCGCGCCTTCAAGATTATGTATACACTGCTTTCCGAGATGAACAATTTGTAATTGTCTGTAATGTGAGCTGCCAACTCCCTACACGAGTACTCCGGTAAATCAAGTGCGGCGTGCACTACATCTTCCTTGTGTTCGTCGGGAATCTGATTCCATACACGCTGCTGAACTCGCTCACTCGCTTCAAGTCCTTCATACCCCATCTCCCTGCTTTGTTTGTACCAGTTATAGAATGTTCGCTTGTGAATACCAAGTTCTTTCAATGTCCTGTTTACACCCAAATCGGAATCCTCTACAAATTTGATGATCTCCATTTTTTCGTCATTACTGAACCGTATATACCGATTCCATCTTATTCGTAACAATTTAAGTTTATTTTAAGAACCTTATTCTGGAGGTATAATTCTGCGAGTTCTTGCTTCAGCTGAACGTTCTCCTCTATTAGACCCATCACTTCGTCTGTGTTAGCCTCACGCAAGGTATCGCCTGAAAGTCGCTTCTTTCCAGCTTCCATGAAATCCTTGCTCCACTTGAAATACAAATTTTGGTGGATAGCATACGTTCGACAAATGGAAACAATGCTTTCCTCTCCACGAAGCCCTTCCAGAACTATCTTTATCTTCTCTTCTGCAGAGAAAAGTCTACGTGTTCTGCGTCTAATCTCTTTGACTAATTCTGTTGCCGACTGTTTCGGCTTGGGTTTTGGTCCTGGTCCTGGTGCTGCTTTCATGTTTTAGTGGTTTTAAATCAAACGCTTGGTTTTCTCTAAATACCACCTTAAATTTACACTATGTTTGGTAAACTTTATGCTGACGATCTACAGTCCCATTTAATGCCCGGTGTTTATTATCTGGAAGCAACAACTGATCAGAAAAGTGTTTGCAGTACTAAACTTGTTATTGTGAGATGAAGATATTAAAGATAATATTATTTTTAATTCTGTCGCCGCAATTTTTACCTGCACAGTTTTACAATCACCAATGGTTGATTGGTTATTGGCCACCGCCATCCTTATGTGGTCGAATTGAATTTGATTCCACGAGCTATTCCTACTCTACCGAAGTTAGAAAGATGGGATTTGAAGGCACACAGAGCAATATCTGTAATGCTAGTGGCGACTTTCTAATGAGCAGCAACGGGGTTTGGATAGCTAATGCCAATAACGACACCATGCTTAACGGAAGTGGACTCAATCCGGGGTACTTTGTGAATTCGTGGCCGAATGGATTATTAATCCCGAATGGTAATTTTTTTATACCTACTCCGGGTGATACTTCCGGATATACTCTTTTTCATCAGACTGAGGTTAACTCTAATTCAACTAACTGTAACTTATTATTTTCTACAATTAATGTAAATCTTGATGCTGGATTAGGAGGAGTAGTAAGCAAAAATAATTTACTAATTGACGATTCATTAAGTTGGGGAATAGCAGCTTGTAAACATGCAAATGGAAGAGATTGGTGGATAATTGCTGCGAAAGATAGTAGTGATAATATTTACAAATTACTTTATACAAACCAAGGGATTGTTTCGATAGATTCACAATCTTTGAATTTCTATCCTCATGCCTATAAAAATACTCCTCAAATTTGCTTTAATAATGAAGGTGCTTTGTTTTCATATACTACTTATGACAACCCTGTTGACAGAAATAGCTCAGTTATACTTTGTGATTTTGACAGGTGTACGGGGAATTTTACAAACACCAGAATAATACCTGTTTCTTTGGGTGCTTATATTTGGGGAATGTCTTTTTCTCCAAGCGGACAGTTTTTGTATGCTAATAATTCTGTCTATATCTTCCAGATTAATACAACAACTTTACAGGTCGATACGGTCGCCGTTTATGACGGCTTTTCATTTCCGATTCCTCAGGCGGCTACTACTTTTTGGTCGCAATACCTTGCTGCAAACGGTAAGATTTACCTCACTTCCGGCAATGGTGTACAGCATTTGCATGAAATGAACTTTCCCGACAGTGCAGGACTTGCTTGTGGTGTGCAACAACATGATGTAAGTTTAGGGGTGTGGCACTTTAGAGCCGTACCCAATCACCCCAATTACAACTTAGGCCCGGTGGTGGGGAGTGTATGCGATAGTTTAAGTGTAGGATTACCGGAGCCGGCGCATGATTTTAAGTTTAGCATTTCGCCCAACCCTGTCGCTGATGGCAATGTGCAGATTGTTTATTTACTCCCGCAAAACAAGCAGGGAGAGTTTGAAGTGTACGATATCACCGGTCAACTGGTGTATAAAATGAACCTGCCTCCCTGGAGCACCTTGCA
>JAEUTF010000131.1 GCA_016788185.1 Bacteroidia bacterium
GAAAATCGGTGCCGCGCCGGCGCTGAAGAAGGAGAACCTGACCACCGTGATGGAAAACGCCATCGATTATATCCGTACCCGGGCTTCTTCCCGCGTGAATTTCAAACTGGAGAACCTCCAGAGTTACCACGTGGAGGCGCCACTCAACGTACCCCTTTTCGAGTGGGTGCTGGAAAACCTTTTCAAGAACGCCATCGACGCGATGAGCGGCGAAGGCACTATAACGGTGCGTATTACCGATCAACACCAGTTTGTTTACCTTGACATTGCCGATACCGGCAAAGGCATCCCCAAATCACGCTATAAAACCGTTTTCAAGCCGGGGTTCACCAGCAAGAACCGGGGCTGGGGCCTCGGGCTTTCGCTTTCCAAGCGTATTGTGGAGGAATACCACGGTGGTCAGATCTTTGTGAAAAGTTCCGAGCTTAACAAAGGCACCACCTTCCGCATCGTGTTGCGGAAATCCTGATCCGGCCTGGAGGGCTGCGACACCTGCGGCGGACAGGCGAAGAAAAAACCCCTGCTTTTTTGTTCAGGAACGGGAATTCATGTACTTTCGGTACTCACAGAAACCCTTGATTATGCTACGAAAAATGTATTTGTTGTTGTGCCTTCTCCTGGCGGGCAACGCCGCTGCCCAGCAACTCAATTTTGTATGGGCCAAAGGCATGGGTGCCCCGAACGCCATGGGCAATGCTGGCGCCACGGGCATCAACATGTGTCACGATGTTCTGGGGAATGTGTACCTGGCGGGCACCTTTCAGGATACGGTTGATTTCGATCCGGGCCCCGGCACCTTTTTCATGAGTTCTACCACCATGTACGATGTATTTATTCTGAAACTGGATCAGAGCGGAAATTTTCAGTGGGCGAAGCGTCTCACCGGTGGCGATAACGAGGGGCCGACCAGCATCGCCATGGACAACGCCGGCAACCTGCTCCTGTTTGGCGAGTTCAAGGCGTCCATGGATTTTGATCCTGACAGTGCCGCTTCCTTTGTCCTTACTTCCTACGGCGCATCGGATGCCTACCTGGTCAAACTCAGTGCCAGCGGCGCGTTTATCTGGGCCCGTCAGTTTGGAGGCAGCGATGCCGACCGTGGCAATACGATGGTGATTGATGATACCGGGCACATCCTCATCGGAGGCTTGTTCAAAGGCACTGCCGATTTTGATCCCTCGGCCGCGACCAGCCTGCTGAACTCCAATGGCGGCAACGATGCTTACCTGGCCAAAATCAGTCCCACGGGCAACCTGGTGTGGGTGAAATCCTACGGAGGACCTTACTGGGATGAGATTCATAGCATATGCGTGAGTCCCTCCGGTCACATTTACGCCGCCGGAAGTTTTATCGACAATGTTGATTTTGATCCGGGAGCCGGCATCTTCAGCATTTCCACCCCCAACACCACCACGGCCACGGTCATCTGGCACATCAGCAGCAGCGGGAATTTTACCTGGGCCAGGCCGGTCCTTGCAAGTTCACCCAACGGTCATATAACGCCTACGGGTATCCACTATCACAATACCGGAGTACTTTTTGTAAGCGGCTATTTCGATCAGTCGGCGGATTTTAATCCCGACGTGAATGCCGATTCGGTACTTTCTTCGGTGGCGGGCAGCCAGGATCTTTTCCTGCTGAAACTGGACGATGCCGGGCTGTTCCGGTGGGTGCGCAGCATTGGCAACAACAACATTGACGCCAGTTCCTGTGTGATCAGCGATGCGGCGGGCCATTGTTACTTCAAGGGTTCTTTCGGCGGAACCCTGGACATTGATCCGCATCCGGTAAACAGCAGCACCATCAGTTCAGGGGGCGGTCCCGGCAGCAGGAGTGAATACCTGGCGGTGTTGGATCCTTCCGGCAATTTTACCTGGGGGGCAAAAACGGAAGGCTTCAGTGTCGGGTACCGCGGCAACATCATCGACCTCGACCAGCATCGCTTTTACCATGCCGGGCAGTTTGGTGGAACCGTTGATTTTGATCCTGCATCCTCTGTGTTTAACCTCAGCTCGGCACCGGCCACCGGAACGGCCTTTCTGGTACAGCTAAACCGGAGCAGCACAGGCCTGGACGGGCCTTCCGCTGCGGCATCGTTCTGCAGCCTCGTTCCGAATCCCGCCAGCGACCTCTTTCAGGTCCGTAGCTCACGTTCGCTGAACAAGGCTTCCATCCACCTCCTTGACGCGTCCGGTAAAGTTGTTTTACGTGAAACGAACCTGAACGGAACCGTCTTCAACCTGGATGTGCAGGGCCTGAGCCCGGGCACCTATCTGGTCGAAATCATGGATGCTTCCGGGCGGGAGGCGCACAAGCTGCTCATAGAGCGGTAGACCCGCGGACTCCTTGTGGATACCTAACAGAGGGGGCCCGCCGGCAATCGTAATTTCCCTTACTTTGCTGCTGCATGGCTGGCATCTATCTTCACATCCCCTTCTGCAGGCAGGCCTGTCATTACTGCGACTTCCATTTCAGTGTTTCACACAAGGGCCGGGAGGAGGTCCTGGCGGCCATGCGGCAGGAGCTGAACCTGCGGGCGGCGGAGCTGCAAGGACAGACCGTTCGCACGCTTTATTTCGGCGGAGGCACGCCTTCCCTGCTTACACGGGATGAGCTCATGCAATTCTTCGACGTTCTTTATGCGGAGTATGCCATACTGCCTGAGGCCGAGATTACCCTGGAAGCCAACCCCGACGATATAACGGATGCGTACTTCCGCGAACTGCGGAACACACCGGTGAACCGCCTGAGCATCGGCATTCAGTCGTTTAGGGCGGAAGACCTCCTGGAGATGAACCGCGCCCATACCCCGGCGCAAGCCCTGAGCTGTGCCCCGCGGGCCGCCGATGCGGGCTTCGGTAATATTTCCATCGACCTTATTTTCGGATGGCCCCGCATGGAGCAGGAGGACTGGCAGCAGAATGTAGCCACCGCCTTTTCGCTGCCCATCACGCACCTCAGCTGTTACGGCCTCACCATAGAGCCGCGTACCGCCCTGTCCTGGCAAATTGTAAAAGGCCTTCGACATCCGCCCGATGAGGAAAAAGCCGCCATGCAGTATGAATACCTCCTCGGCGAAGCCGAACGGCTTGGATTCCCCTGGTACGAAATCTCAAATTTCAGCAAGCCCGGATTTCAATCGAAGCACAATACCGCCTATTGGCAGGGTGTGGACTACCTGGGCATCGGCCCTTCCGCGCACTCCTTTAACGGAAACCAGCGCAGCTGGAATGTACGCAGCAATGCTGCGTATCTGTCCGGCATGCAGCGGGGGCAGCGGGAGTTTGAATCCGAAGTGCTGAGCAGCGCCGAGAAATTTCACGAACTCATGCTCACCTCCTTGCGGGTGAGGGAAGGCTTGTGGCTCGGGAAGCTGAGGCAGGAGTACGGTGAAGCGATCACCGGGCAGGTGCTGGAGGCGGCACAGCCTTTTATTTCGAAGGGCTGGATGCTGCGTGAAAACGAGCGACTGAGTCTCAGCCCTGCCGGACTGCTTCTGGCCGATAAAATCACCTCCGAACTGTTTATCATCTGACCATGCAGATCCGACTTGAATACCGCAACCTGTTTTACAAAACCGACCTGAGCCATGCCCTCGACATCAGCATTGCGGTGGAGGCCGGTGAAGGACATGTACGGGCCTGGTACCTCGGTCCTGCCCGCATCGAGCCCGTGCGCATGGGCGATTGGGTCGGAGAAGTGCGTAGTGGCGCCGCCGTTAACTTCCGCGATGTGTATTTCAATCCCCATGGACATGGTACGCATACCGAAACTCTGGGACATATATCGGCGGAGGATGTATCCGTCCGCCGGCATTTCAGGGATTTCTTCTGCTTTGCCCATGTGGTATCGGTGCTGCCTCTCCGCGTGGAAGCGGATGCCCTGATCACCCTGGAGGCGCTTCGCCGGGCCTGCCCGCAGCCTGCCGAAGCCCTGGTCCTGCGTACCTTGCCGAACAGCACCGGTAAACAAACACAAAATTATTCCAACACCAATCCGGCCTACCTTGCGGAGGAGGCGGCCCTCTGGCTGCGCGAACAGGGGGTGAAGCACCTGCTCATCGACACGCCTTCGGTCGACCGCGAGGAAGACGGCGGAAAGCTGCTGGCGCATCATGCTTTCTGGAATTATCCGCAGGCACCACGCACCGGGGCCACCATCACCGAACTGGTTTTTGTACCCGATGAAATCAGCGACGGACTGTACTTTATGAACCTGCAGGTGGCCGCCTTCGAAAACGATGCCGCCCCTTCGCGTCCGCTTTTGTTTGCCCTGGAGGAAGACTGATGCGGGAATAGCAATTCCGCTTTTTTGAGCCGGATGATACGGGGGGAAAGGAGATTCCCGCTTCCTCCTGCTTCGTCCGGTAATACAGCTTGAAACAAAGAACCAAGCGGACATTTTAAAACAGAGGGCCGGGCGGGGGCCTGCGAACCGGGTATTTTCTTACTTTCCGTAAAAATTTAAAACAGAAGTCATGAGCTTAAGACCTGTATTGCTGGTGATGCTGATGGTACTCGTTCAGACGGCCTGCCGCGACGGACAAAAGATGGTGGAGGTCACCCGTGAAATCGCACCGGGATCGGATCAGCGACCGGATGCCCAGATACGCATCGTGGATGAATTTTACCTGGCGCTTACCGGCCGTGATTCGGCGGGCGTGGTCTCGCGATTTGACGAAAATGCAAAGATGATGGGCACGGATCCTTTGGAGGACTGGGGTCTGGACTCCATCAAACAATACATGAGCGATCGCATGCGCGACACCACCCGGAAAGCGGTCTTTACCGTGAAGAAACGCGATGTACGGGTACTGAACGAGGTGATGTACGTTTGTGACGTGCTCGACGTGTCGACCATCAAAGTGCCATTCCGTTGCCTCACCATTACCCGGAAGAAAGACGGCGTGCAGAAGATAGTCTTCGCCGAATTTTCGGCCCTGGTTAAAAACGCGGACATGCGCAAACTGGAGGCCTTTTACTGATCAGGGCCACAGCATCACTCATCGTTTCACGCTCCTTTTTTTATCAGCGCTTTCCTGCCGACCCGGTGAAGGCGGGCCATCCCGAAATGCTTTAATTTTGTACCGGACCATGCAGCATGAAGAAGATCTATCACCTCAGCACCTGCGACACCAACCAGCGCATTCTGAAAGAACTGAAGCCGGGCAAGGAGGTCGTTTTACAAGACATAAAGACCGAGCCCATCACACCCGCACAACTGGATGAGATGAAAAAACGTGCCGGCTCCTACAGCGCCCTGTTCAGCAAGGTGGCCCGCAAATACCGTTCAATGGGACTACACGAACGTGAGCTGACCGAGAAAGAGTACCGGAAGTACATCCTAGAAGAATATACTTTTTTACGCCGGCCTGTCATCCTGGTGGATGATCAGATCTTCATCGGAAATGCCGCCAGCGTGGTGAAGGCCGCAGGAGCCGCATTGAAATGAGTCGCAGCGGAAAGGCCCACCTGGCCGTCCTCCTGGCCAACCTCATTTACGGCGCCAACTATTCCATTGCCAAAGAGGTGATGCCCGCCTTTATACAGCCCTTTGGTTTCATTGTGATTCGCGTTAGCGTAGCCGCGTTTCTGTTTTTTATCTCCGCGCGCATTTTCTTCCGTGAAAAAATTGAAAAGTCAGACTGGCCCCGGCTCTTCTTCTGCGCCCTCTTCGGAGTGGCCATCAACCAGCTTCTCTTCTTCAAAGGACTTTCGCTCACCAGCCCGATCAACTCGGGACTTATGATGGTCACCAATCCCATCTTTGTGCTGATACTTTCGGCCCTCTTCCTGCGTGAGCGCATCGGTACGCGACGTATCCTCGGCATCATCAGCGGCATCAGCGGCGCCGTGTTGCTGATTCTTTACGGAAACAGGTTTTCAACCAGTGTGTCCGACCCGTTCGGCGACCTGTGCATCCTGCTCAATTCACTTTCCTATGCCTGCTACCTGGTAATGGTGCTGCCCCTGATGAAAAAATACCATCCGGTAACCATCATGAACATCGTTTTTTCCATCGGCACTGTGCTGGTGCTTCCATTCGGGGCGGGAGAATTCATGGAGATCGCGTGGAGTACCTTTACCCTTCCGGTCTGGATGGCCACCCTCTTTGTGGTGATCGCCACCACCTTTCTTGCCTATCTTCTCAACACCCTTGCGCTGCGCGAACTCAGTGCCGGCGTGGTGAGCGTGTACATTTACCTGCAGCCCCTGCTGGCCGCAGCTTTCGCGATGTTGTTGGGCAAGGACGTGCCGAATGCCTTGCACTTGCTGGCCGCCCTGCTCATCTTTGCGGGAGTATGGCTGACCACCAGGAGTACCGCAGCATCCTTGAAACGCTGATCGCTCCCGGGGTTTCAGGTCAGCGACTTCTGTTTTAATATCTCTGCCGATTGACGTACTTTTGTGGCTCAAAATCAAGACATGGTACGATCAATGACCGGGTACGGCAATGCCAAGGGACTCGTGGGGGGACTCAATGTATCGGTGGAAATCCGTTCACTTAACAGCAAGTTCCTGGAGTTAAACCTTCGTTTACCGGGGCAGTTTCGCGACCGTGAACTGGAGCTGCGTGCCGAACTGGGCAAGCAGCTCGAACGAGGCAAAGCCGATCTCAGCATTTCATTCGAGAGCAATGATCTGGCGAAGCGCAGCTCGGTAAACAAGGAAATTTTCAATGCCTATTTTGAGGAGCTGTCGGCGATTGCCAAAGAATACCATCTCAGTGATGTCAGCCTCTTTGACATGATTCTCCGTATGCCGGCCGTGCTGAATGCCGAGCGCAACGAAGCCGACGAGGAGCAATGGAAAGAACTCAGGGTGCTCATCGGCCAGGCCATCGAACGCTTCAATGCTTTTCGCGACAACGAAGGGCAGGTGCTGGGAAAAGATGTAACGGAACGTGTACAATCCATTTTAAGCAGCATCCCCCGACTCGAAGAATTCGAACAGCAGCGGGTGGAGAACATCCGCTTTAAAATCGGCAAGAGCATCGGCGAGATCATGGAGCAGGCCAACGTGGACCGCAACCGCTTTGAGCAGGAGTTGATTTATTACATTGAGAAACTTGATATTTCTGAAGAGAAAGTACGGCTCAAAAGTCACTGCGATTATTTCATGCAAACCCTGTCGGGTCCGGAAACCAACGGTAAAAAACTAAGCTTTATCACGCAGGAAATCGGGCGGGAGATCAATACCATCGGCGCCAAGGCCAACGATGCTTCGATGCAGCGGATTGTCGTGGAGATGAAGGATGAACTGGAAAAGTTAAAGGAACAACTGGCCAACGTCTTGTGAAAATCAATCCAAACTTTCAGCATCGCCTGGTTTTGTTCTGCGGACCCAGTGGCAGTGGTAAAACCACCATTGTTCATCACCTCATGACCGTATTTCCGCAGATGCGCTTCAGCATCTCAGCCACCACGCGCGAACGAAGGCCGAATGAAGAGCATGGCCGGGATTATTATTTTCTCAGTCCCGATGAATTCAGGCAGCGCCTGGCCAGGGGAGAGTTTCTGGAGTGGGAAGAAGTATACAAGGACCGTTTTTACGGAACCCTGAAAAGCGAGGTAGAGCGCATCCTGGCGGGCGGCCACATTGCCCTCTTTGATGTGGATGTGGAAGGCGGCCTGCAGATCCGAAAGCATTTCGGGCGGCAATTGCTCGACGTCTTCGTGATGCCTCCTTCGGTTGACGATCTGCACAAGCGCCTGGTGGCAAGGGCGACCGAATCAGAAGAATCACTCTTCCGGCGTCTCGACAAAGCGGAGAAAGAAATGAAATACGCTTTCCGTTTCAACCATGTCATCGTAAACCGTGTGCTGGAAGATGCCCGGCGGGAGGCGGAACTCATGGTGCGGAATTTCCTCAGTGAAGAGATTCCCGATCCGGAGGAGCCGGCCTGAGGCAGCACGGCAGTATACGAATCCTCCAAACGAGAGGACCGTCGACATCCTCCCTGCTCATCGTCCTCGCCGGCGGATGCCAACATTGTTTTATCTTCACTGATCCTTCCTTCCACCGTCAACCCACGGCATGAACATCGGTCTCTATTTCGGTTCTTTTAATCCCGTTCACAACGGGCACCTGGTCATCGCCGGGTACCTGGCGGAGTTCAGCGACCTCGACCAGGTCTGGTTGGTGGTATCCCCTCACAATCCCCTGAAGCCGGCCGGCAGTCTCCTCCAGGATTATCACCGGTATCACCTTGTTGAACGGGGCATCGGCTCCTACAAAAAGCTGAAAGCCTCAAAAATCGAATTCGGGCTTCCCCGGCCTTCCTATACCGTGGTGACCCTGGCCTACCTGCAGGAGAAATATCCGGCGTACCGCTTTTCGGTCATCATGGGTTCGGACAGCCTCGAGAGCCTGCACAAGTGGAAGGATTACGGGCTGATTCTGGAAAATCACGCTGTTTACGTATATCCAAGACCGTTACACGATGGCGGTCAGTTTAAGGATCACCCTTCGGTGAAATGGGTGGATGCTCCGCTCATGGAAATCTCCTCCAGTTTTATCCGCAAGGCGATACGGGAAGGGAAGGACGTGCGGTTTATGATGCCGGAAAGCGTGTCGGATTATATCGACGAAATGAACTTTTACCGGAAATAGGAAAGGTCAGATCAGACCAAGGCCCGCTCAGGCCAACACCGTGTTCAGGATGGAATCAAAAATCAGGCGCCCGTCGCTGTTGCCCAGCACGTTTTCACTCGCGCGTTCCGGATGCGGCATCATGCCGAACACATTGCGCTGACGGTTGCAAATGCCGGCAATGTTTTCGATGGCGCCGTTGGGATTGCTTTCCCGGGTAACATTTCCGTTTTCGTCGCAATAGCGGAATAAAACCTGGTTGTTTTTATTCAGTTGCTCGAGGGTTGCGTCGTCGCAGTAAAAACGGCCTTCCCCGTGTGCAATGGGGATTTTCACGCTTTGCCCGATTTTAAATTTTGAAGTGATCACCGACTCGTCGCTTTCGCAGCGCAGGTGAACATTTTTACAGATGAACTGGTGGTTGTCGTTGTGCAGCAAAGCGCCGGGCAGAAGATGCGATTCGGTCAGAATCTGAAAGCCGTTACAGATGCCGAATACAAAACCGCCTTTGTCGGCAAACTCGGTAATTTCCTGCATGATGGGTGAGAAGCGGGCAATGGCTCCGCTGCGCAGGTAATCGCCGTATGAAAATCCACCCGGCAGAAGTACGAAATCACAACCTTGCAGGTGATGATCCTTGTGCCAGAGTTCCACCACTTCTTTTTTCATTACCTGCCGGATCACATGGATCAGGTCTTTGTCGCAGTTGGAACCGGGGAAGATGACAACACCGAACTTCATTTTCTTATGCTTTATATCAGCAAAGGTACGTCCATTTTGCTAATTTGAATCATAGGTTTTAACGCCAAAAAGTATCACTTTTGAAACTTAATCACCAAAACCCCCGGCACATGAAACGTCTTGTTGTCATCCTGCTCTTCCTCACGGCATTTCATTTTGCTCAGGCCCAAAGAGATAAAGAATTTCAGATCAGGGCCGGATTCGGCTTTGCCTTGTACAGCACACGCTCCGAGTGGGGGAGTGGCAATCTGACGCAGAAAGACAATGGCGGGGCGGTCACCCTGCACCTGCCGGTGGATCTCCGGTACGAGCTCACACGACGGTTAAACATGGGCCTCGACCTGAAAATCGGATCCTACCTCTACGATCCGGACGGTGCCGATGGGAAAAGCAATCAGTATGTGGTGATCGGGCTGGCCGCCGAATACAACTTCATCAACCGGGATGATTTCCGCTGGTATGGAGGCGCCGGATATAATTTCAGCAACCTGGAGCTGGAGGAATCCAGTGAACTTCCCGGAGATGACAGCAATGAAGAATGGACCTACAGAGGAGGTGGTTTCCGGTTCAATACCGGAGTGCTGCTCTACATCATCAGTGACTTCGGTCTTAATTTCAACCTGGGTCTGGATACCCATCAATACAAGCTGAAGAAATACAAACAGGATGGTAATTCGATCGACCTGAATTCATTCGAAGCCACCCTCAACACCATTGGCATGGACGGTACCATCGGACTGGTGTACCGCTTCGGCCGTGATTGACAGGCAGACAGACAAAAATTACACCGGCCTTTTTCTCCTGATCAGTACACCTGCGAAGCCACGCGCTTGCAGGTATCCGAGTTGCCCATGGTGTAAAAGTGAATACAGGGCACACCGGCGGCTTTCAGTTCCCTGCATTGCTGGATGGCCCACTCAATACCGGCTTCTTTCACCTTCTCGTTGGTATCGCAATGCTCCATGGCGTCTTCAAGGTCATCGGGAATGTCGATGTGAAAGAGACTGGGCAGCACCGTCATCTGCTTTTTTGTAGTCAGTACCTTGATGCCTGGAATGATGGGTACATGGATGCCCATGTCTTTGCAGGTGGCTACAAAATCAAAGTACTTTTTGTTGTCAAAAAACATCTGGGTGACGATGTATTCCGCGCCGGCATCCACTTTGGCTTTCAGGTATTTTAAGTCACTGCGCATGTTGGGCGCTTCAAAATGTTTTTCAGGGTAGCCGGCCACGCCGATGCAAAAACCCGTTGGCGCCACGCCCTGCAATTCGTCGTCGAGGTAATGGCCCTTGTTCATGTTCACCACTTGTCCGAGCAGGTCGATGGCATAGGCATTGCCTGCGGGTTCGGGGATGAACGCACCTTCCCCTTTGATGGAGTCGCCGCGCAGCACCAGCACATTGTCGATGCCGAGAAAAGAAAGGTCGATGAGGGCGTTCTCCGTTTCATCGCGGGTAAAGCCGCCGCAAATGATGTGTGGCACCGCGTCGATGCCGTATTTGTTCATGATGGCCGCACAGATTCCAACGGTGCCGGGGCGTTTACGCACCGATTTTTTTTCATGGGTGCCATCCGGACGTTTTTTATATACGTATTCTTCCCGGTGGTAGGTGACATCGATGAAGCTGGGTTTGAACTCAAGCAGCGGATCAATGGCCTGGTAAATTTCATTCATGCTTCTTCCCTTCAGAGGAGGAAGTATTTCAATCGAGAACAGGGTTTTACCTCCGGCCTTGCTCAGGTGTTCTGTAACTTTCATGCCTTTTGTAGAATCACTGGGTTGTGTAAACGCGGGGGTACAAAGGTACCTGCCAGATCAATTGCAAAGGTGCGGAAGTAGCGGATAAATGCGCTCCTGTCCGGAAAAATATCCCCGTGGAGGGGCCCGGACCAATGAAAGGAGCCGGGGGCTCAGGCTTCCCTGAGAGGGAGCCATGCCGCACCCCGATAAAAAAACCCCGTCTGCTTTCGCAAACGGGGCTGTAAAAGGTGGTAAGGGTCGATTACCTGTTGATGGTAACGGTACCGGCCTTGGGTTCTTTACCGTCACCAAGATCCACGATGTAGAAGTAAACACCGTCAGGCAGATCTTTGCCGTCGAATTTCTTGTTGGAGTTGTTGTATCCACCGGCGTTGAACACTTCTTTACCCCAGCGGTTGAAGATCTGAACGGTATTGTTCGGATACTGCTCGATGTTTTTGAGTTCGAAGAATTCATTGGTGTTGTCACCGTTCGGAGTGAAGATGTTCGGGATTTCCACTTCGCAGGCTACAGGCTCTGAATCGGCGCTGCGGCAGTTGAGCGGTCCGGGTCCGATCACGCGTACTGTAAAGTCAGGGATGGTCACATTCACTCCGTGCGACTCAGGACCTGAAGGAACGTTGGCAGGGATCCAGGTGGCGCCACCGTCTTCGCTCACTTCATAACTGCTGGCACCGGTTACGGCCGCCCATACATAAATGAATTTATAGGTTCCGGTACCGGGGTTACAGGCTACCACCGGGGTGGGGTATGAATAAACGGTGACTACGGCTGTATCAATGGCTGAACAGTTGTTGAGGGTAACGGTGACGATGTAATTGCCGCTGGTGTTCGGGTTGATCACCTGTGAGCTTGCACCGTTTGACCACTGGTAGCTGGCGCCGCTAACTCCTGCGTCGAGGGTGGCAGTCTGTGCCGGCAGGGCACAGATTTCCTGGTCGGCCACGGCAAGCACGGGAGCAGCATTGATGGTGAGGGTCATTCCGTCGGTTGCGGTACATCCGGGAGGAACGGTCACGTCAACGCTGTAGGTGCCGGCTGCTGAAGGCTGATAAGTCTGGCCGGTAGCACCGGGAATCGGTGATCCGTTTGCCAGCCACTGGTAACTCGCATTGGCGAAGTTGCCTGCATTGAGCGTAGGAATGGCATCGTAATCGCAGATAGAGGCATCGTTGAGGGTAATGACCGGTGTCTGGTTGACGGTAAGAATCATGCTGGCGGTTCCGGCGCAGGCGCCAGTACCTACCTGTACACTGTATGTACCGGCCTGGGTGGTCTGATACGTCTGGGCGTTAGCTCCAGAGATGGCGGTGCCATTCAGCAACCACTGGTAAGAGGGCGCTCCCGGGTTGCCGGCATCCAGCAAGGGGAAGGTGGCATTGTCGCAAATGGTCTGGTCGCTGAGAGAAACGGCAAAGACGCTGGTGGTGGTGATGACCAGATCGAAGGAGCCGATACAAAGTACGTTGCCGGTATTAACTTCCACCGTGTAGGTATAGGTTCCGGCAGGTCCTGCGGCAGGAGTATAGGTTTGTGACGTAGCGCCGGGGATGATGGTGCCGTTCACGTACCACTGGAAGGTGGCGCCGGGGTTGCCTGCATCCAGGGTCGGCAGCGGATCATTGATACAAAGGGTCAGGTCATTGCCGAGGTTATCGGTAGGGGCCGGAATGATGGTCAGGTTCAGGGTGTCGGTACCGGTACAGCCGGGACCATTGCTGACCACCACGGAGTATGATCCGCTGGCAGCAGGCGTATAGGTCTGAGCCGTAGCACCGGCAATGGCGCCGTTCTGATCGTACCATTGGTAAGAGAGGTTGGCGTATCCGCAATCCAGCGTGGGGATCGGATCAAAGCTGCAGATGTTCTGATCGGTTCCCAGGTTGATGGGGATGATGTTGTCTACATAAAGAATCGCCAGGGTATCGGTGGGAAGCAGGAAGCGTCCGCAGTCGTTGGCCAGGGTGTTGCCGTCGGAACCGCCGCTGGTGAGAATCAGGTACAAGGGACCGGCTGCACTGGTGCTGCTGGCCATTTCAACCAGGAGCTGGTTGGTTTTTAAACCGTTTGGTGTGCAATAGCCATAGGCATTGGCGATCGGGTAATTGTTACCGCTGCCGTCAACCAGTTGAAGGTCGGTACCGTCGTTGGCGACAGAGAAGCAATAGATGCTGTCGGAAAGAGTGATCGTGAAGTCGTTGAAGAGACAGCCTACGGAATCCGTGATGGGTCCCCACACGCTGTTGTCGTTAACCAGGATCCTGACTGTATCCACAAACTCCGGAATTTCTGCGCCGCACTCTGAAAGAAGGGTGTTTCCATCGAAGCCGCGTTTGATCCACACAAAGGTTTCACCCACCGTGAGCGGGTTGAGGAAGGTAACGAGGAGGGAGTCGGTTTGTCCGTTGGTGCAGTTGATTGGCTGCACACTCACAACCGGGTTGGGTACTCCGAAAGGAGTGATCACACGAAGGTCGGTAGGAACCGCCGAGGCGCACTGGAACGTGGTATCAAAAGGAATAATCACCGAGTAGTCGTTGCAGTTGGCCAGCAATTGACCGCCGCCTGCTGTCAGAACGTTATTTGCGAAGGAGGGGATGATCTGGTTGCAGGTCGGAACGATGTTGATCTGAATGTCGCGCTTCACCTGACCGATCAGCACCCCGTTGCGGTATTCCCGCACCAGTACGCAGATAACGGCTACCTGTACCACAGACGGGATGAAGTTGATGACACCGTTGGTGGAGTTGATGGTAATGGGAATGGAAGAGGCCAGGGGGTTGGTGGGTGAATAAGGCGCGATGTAGGTATTGGGGAAAGGAGTCTGAGGACATCCGAAATTTCCGTCTTCAGCCGTTACCAGGGAGAACACCAGGGAGTCACCATCGATATCGGTCGCACCCTGATCGTAGAAGAACTGGTTACCCACGCAGAAACGGGTGTAAGCCAGGTTCAGGAAGGAAGGCGAGGAGTTGGTGGGCGCGGTGATGTTGTCCAGTGTACAGCTGATGTACATGCCGTTCGGCTGCAAGGTGGTGATGGCACCGTTACGGCAGCAATCCGCCCAGGAAAACACCCAGTCGGTGCCCGGCTGCGGAAGGGTTACCGTCGCTTCGTATACGTGCTCCTCGATATCGCCGATACCGCCCGGACAGGGGTTGGAAGGAACCGTTACACAAGGTGTGCTGGGAACCGGTGTCACCGAAATGTTGGGTGCCGTTACGCTGCCGCTCAGACCGAGCAGGGTGGAAGCATAGCAAATGGTCACCGAACCCGGAGCCGGAATACCGGTACAGTCGCGGTAAAATTTAAGACGCACCAGGTAGGTGTTGGGAATCCCTGTGTATTCATAGGTGATGTCAACACCGGCCATGTGGGAAGCCTTGGCTTCGGGTGTAAACAGCATGGCAAATAATGCCAGGGCAAACAGGGTAAACAGTTTTTTCATAACCGTATTCATTTTGTTGGATTGCTTGTTGAGTATCATCGGAAGAGGTGTATTGTTCCTTTTTGCTTGAATGAACGGCCACCTTCAGAGGTAGCAAATATATCGTATAAATATGTACCAGCCTCGGCCGCCTGGCCATCAATTGTACCATCCCAGGCTATATTCTTTCCTTTGCCGCTGAACATCAGTTTGCCGGACCGGCTGAAAATCCTGATTTCGACACGGAGGCCGGGCTCTTCGCCAAGGGTGAATACATCGTTGACGCCATCGCCGTTCGGACTGAAAGCCGAGGGGATTTGTCCATATACCGTAATGCTCTGCTGAAGGATTTCTCCACCCACTTCGCACTGCAGGATATAGGTGCCGGGTTCGGTGTAAATATGGCTGGCGTTTCCTGCCCTGCTTCGCCCGCCATCGCCAAAGTCGAAATCCGCGAGTACGCCCGGCTGGTTGGTCATGGCGGTTACCGACAAGGGGGCAAAGCCGCCGCTGGTTGACAGGATGAGTACAGGCTGTTGTTTTTCAGTGGTTTGAGTGCTTAGAGGAGGCGTTGTGCCAGCCCCTGTGCCGGGCGCTTTTTCGCCGGTGGCAGCAGCAGTACCCGACGTGGCGGGTGCGGGTGCGGGTTTTGGGCCGGGGGAATCATTTTTTATTTCTGATTCCCCTTGTCCCGTTTTAGAAATTCCGGTCAACGCATGTTCGGATTTCTGAATTTTTTCGTGGTCGATGCTGCCATTCGGCTCTTGCGCTGAGGCCGGCCGGCTTGGTTCAGCTTGAGCTTCTGCTGAAGGAAGCCCGGTGCTTTCGCGGAGGGGTACTTCTTCTGCCTCCTGCATGGGCGTCGTGATTTCGGTCGGGCCGGCGGCCGGTGCAGGGCTTGCTTCTTCGTTGCGGTTGATCCAAAGCAGGCTGCCGGCGGTGATGATGCCTGCCCCCACCAGGGCAGCAATACCCTTGATACCCAGTTTGGCCAGCAAGCCTTTGGAGGCCAGGCCGGCGCCGGGATCAGCAGGGGCGGAAGAGGAGGGAAGCTGCCGGCTGATTTCCTGCCAGAGCTTCGGATCCACTTCCGGTTCGAAGCGATCGAAGGATTCCTTTAACTGATCTTCGAAATTTTTCATGCTGTTTAACGGGCCGTCAGGCTGCTTTCTTTGTTTAATTCATTCACCAGGCTGATCAGCTGGCTGCGGGCCCTGGAGTATTGTGATTTGCTGGTTCCTTCGCTGATGTCCAGCATGCCGGCAATCTCTCTGTGGCTGAATCCTTCAATGGCGTAAAGGTTGAAGATGGTCCTGAATCCTGCCGGCAGTTTTTGTACCAGCACCAGGATTTCACGGGCGCCCAGTTGTTCGCCAATCGAAGGATCTTCACCGGGATCGTTGATCTCATCCAGCTCTGTCCACACCAGCTTTTGCTGCCGGAGGTAATCGAGGGCGGTGTTGACCATCACCCTTCGTATCCATCCCTCCAGGGAACCTTGCGCTTTGAAAGAACTGATTTTTTGAAAGACTTTTATAAATCCTTCCTGCAGAAGATCTTCGGCTTCTTCGCGTCCTTTCGCATAACGCAAACAAACTCCAAACATCCTTCTTGCATACCGGTCGTACAGCAACCGCTGAGCGGAAGCATCTTGACGAAGTATAGCTTCAACGAGTTGCTCATCGGTCATCTCTATTCGGCTCGGTAAATGCATAGATGGAATTTGATCATCCGGGGTTGCATGTGAAGGTAGAAATAATTGCAATATGTTGATAAACAGGTGCAATGCCGTTCACCTGCTCCGGAGGGCTAATGGTCGATCCGGTTTTGCCACAGGCGACCCCGTTCACGGCAGCAAGCCAGGTCCGGGCTTCCTTCCGCTGAGGGGCACCGTCTCGGGTCGTGTAAATCCTATCGCCATGTTTCGTACCTTCGCAGCCCCTATGGAGCAAATCCGGAATTTCTGCATCATTGCACACATCGACCATGGCAAATCCACCCTGGCCGACCGTCTGTTGGAATATACTAACACCGTGTCGAAGAAGGATTTACAAGCCCAGGTATTGGACGATATGGACCTGGAGCGGGAGCGGGGGATCACCATTAAAAGTCACGCCATCCAGATGGATTATGAGCTGGAGGGCAAAAAGTACATCCTGAACCTGATCGATACGCCGGGTCACGTCGACTTCAGTTATGAAGTTTCGCGTTCGATCGCGGCCTGTGAAGGGGCCTTGCTGATTGTAGATGCGGCACAGGGCATCCAGGCGCAAACCATTTCCAACCTCTACCTGGCACTCGAGAACGATCTGACCATCATTCCGATTCTGAATAAAATCGACCTGCCCAGCGCCGAACCGGAACTGGTGAAGGATCAGATCGTGGATCTGCTCGGTTGCAAGAGGGAAGAGATCCTGGCGGCTTCCGGCAAAACCGGTATGGGCGTGCACGAAATACTGCGTGCCATTGTAGAACGGGTACCTGCTCCCAAAGGGGATCCGCAGGCTCCTCTGAAAGCCCTGATCTTTGATTCTGTTTTCAATTCCTTCAGAGGCATCATTGCCTATTTCAAAGTACTGGAGGGGGAGATCCGCACCAACGACCACGTAAAATTTGTAGCCACCGGCGCCGATTACCATGCCGATGAAATCGGGATCCTGCGCCTGGAGAAATCTCCCCGCGAGGTGGTGAAGACCGGTGACGTGGGCTACATCATCTCCGGTATCAAGAATGCCAAAGAAGTGAAAGTAGGCGATACCATCACCCAGGTGAATCGTCCCTGTACTCAGGCGGTGGAGGGATTTGAGGATGTGAAGCCGATGGTTTTCGCAGGAATCTATCCGGTGGATACCGACGAATACGAGGAATTGAGAACCTCCATCGAAAAACTGCAGCTGAACGATGCTTCCCTGGTGTTTGAGCCGGAATCTTCGGCGGCCCTGGGCTTCGGTTTCCGCTGCGGATTTCTGGGCATGCTGCACATGGAGATCATCCAGGAGCGCCTCGAGCGGGAATTCAACATGACGGTGATTACCACGGTACCCAACGTGTCGTATTTCGCCTACCTGACCAACGGAGAAGATTTCCAGGTGAACAACCCGAGTGATTTTCCGGATCCCAGCAAGCTCGACCGTATTGAAGAGCCTTATATCAAGGCCACCATCATCACCAAGGCGGAGTTCGTAGGGCCGGTGATGGGTCTTTGCATCGGCAAACGCGGAGAGATCGTGAACCAGAGTTACCTGACCACCGACCGTGTAGAGCTTATTTTCAACATGCCTCTGGCCGAAATCGTATTTGATTTTTACGACAAGCTGAAATCCATATCGAAAGGGTACGCCTCTTTCGACTACCATCAGATCGGCTACCGTCCCAGCGACCTCGTCCGGCTCGATATCCGCCTGAACAGCGAACCCGTGGATGCGCTGTCGGCGCTGATCCACCGCGATCATGCCTTTACCTTCGGAAAGAAAATCTGCGAGAAGCTGAAAGAGCTGATCACCCGTCAGCAATTTGAAATCGTGATCCAGGCCGCCATCGGCGCGAAAATCATCGCCCGTGAAACGGTGAAGGCACTACGAAAAGATGTAACCGCCAAGTGTTACGGCGGTGACATCTCGCGTAAGCGAAAGCTGCTGGAGAAGCAGAAGGAAGGCAAGAAACGGATGCGTCAGGTCGGCTCGGTGGAGATCCCCCAGCAGGCTTTCCTCGCCGTTCTGAAGCTGGATTGATCCGTCCCGCCTGCCTGAAGAATAAATTTTCTGTTCCGGGCGCTCATTCTGTCAATACATTTCTACGCTATGAAAAATTACTACGACTCCGGACTGGCGCTCCTGCGCATAGGGTTTTCCCTGGCCATGCTGTCGCATGGGTACGGGAAGCTGCTGAAATTAATCGAAGGCGGTGAAATTCAATTCATGGATTTTATGGGGATCGGTACCACGCTCTCGCTGGCCCTCGCGGTGATCGGTGAATTTGCCGCGCCGGTATTCGTTGCGCTCGGCTTGTATACACGCTGGGCGGCGTTGCCCACCGCCTTTACCATGGCCGTGGCTTTCTTTTACGTGCATGCTTCGGATGCCTTTGCGGACAAGGAAATGCCTTTCCTGTTTCTGCTGGCTTTCCTGGCGATTGCCCTGCTCGGTCCCGGAAAATACAGCCTGGATGCCCTGCGTGCCGGTAAAAAATCATAAGGCCCGTCTTCACAGCACGGCCGCATCACCGCCGTCAGCGCTTCAGGACTTTTGTTCTGTACACCCTGTTGTTCTGCTGCAATTCCACCAGCAGCATACCGGATGTCAGCGCGCGGAGGTCCATGGGTAATTTCTGGCCCTGCACATAGACCATTCCGTTAGAAATTTCCTGTCCGAGCACATTGCAGATGCGCAGCTGCGCCGGTCCCTGCAGGCTTTCGGGCAGCAGCAGCCAGCATTCTTCAGCGGCCGGATTGGGATACGCCTTCATCCCGGTAAGCATAGTGGTATCGCCGGGAAGTCCGCTCAGTGAGCAGGTGCCCGGCAGGTTCAGGTCGAGCCAGCCGGCGCGGGCGCTGATCCAGTTTTTCAGTTCCTGTTTTACGCCGGCATAGTCGGGCGGTATCGGGTTTGGGTTGGGCCAGACATACACCCCGAGGATGGGCCACATGTTGAAATTACGGGACTGGCTTTCATCGAGCAGATTTCCTACGCTGTCGATCCAGTTGTGGAGGGTTGGGGTGGAAAGAAGACTGTCGCGCAGGTCTTCCCAGCGGCAGCGCACGGTGTTTTTCCAGAAAGGATCCAGCATGAGCCGGCTCCACCAAAAGGGGACCTGGAATCCGTCGCCTGTATTGCTGAACTGATAACTGTAGCCACTGCTCACATCCCCGCCGTAGTAGTTGGCATTGCCCCAGGCGATGTCATAATCCCAGACGGGACCCATGTGCAGCAGGCCGCCGTCACTGTCTTTTTTCTTGTAGAAATAGGTGCTGATCCGGTAGCCGTCTACATTTTTGGAGAGTTCGTTGAGCAGAAAGTAATCGGCCCAGGAGGCCACATCGATGTATTTCCTGTAGCCGCTGAGGGGATTGCTGAAGTTGGGTCCGTGCAGGGCGATTTCGAAGCTGTCGCAGTAGCTTTCAATGTATTGCGCCTGCACCGGTAAAATCTGGTTCAGCTCGGGATATTCGTGCTGGATGGTGGGCTGGGGTCCGCCGCTGGGCGGCGGATAGAGCGAAAGCCAGCCGCCGCCGCTGCCACCGGTGAACTTGTCCACTTTTAGTATATAGCCTCCCGTTAGGTCGTCGCCGCTGGTGTCGGCCGCCGTCAGCCGGGCGATGTCCACCCGGCCGGGGTCGCGTTTGATCTTTTCCATAAAGATGTACACGCCCTGGTATTGCCCGTTGAGGATCACTTCGCAATAGCGGGTGCGGGAGGCGTAGTGCCCCATGGCCGCCGAGCGGTCGTACGACAGCACATTCCGCATCAGGGTTTTATCGGTGTAGTTGGCGTTGAGGATCCAGTCGCTCTCGGAAGGCATGCCGAGCAGGGCCGTGTCGATTTCCGCGCCGCTGCTGTCCCAGGTTTCCAGGCCGAAGGATTTTTTAGGGAACATCTGCGAACTGGAGCCCCTGGTTTCGATGCCGATGAAGCCGTTGTAGACATTGGGGGTGTCGGACGTGTAATTACGGATACCCGGTCCGTTATCTATGATTTCCATGCGGGCGCTGATCTTGGGATCATCCGGAATGGCCTGCCCGTACGTATTGATTTTAATGATGGGCAGGTTGGAGGACGTCAGCACCAGTCCCTGCGGGGGATTGCTGCCGAAACTGATGTTCCAGTTCAGGAGGATGCCTGCGTCGGCGAAGGGGTAGGTATCGTGAATCAGCAGCTGCCAGGACTGGTTGGGATCCTGTCCGTTGTTGACATTGTACATCGGGCTTTCCGGACGGTAGGAACCGCTGAAGGGAGCCGAGCCGTTGCTGATGAAGTTTGGCACCGTATCGTAAAAGCAGGTGTTCCAGTAATTGTTGCCGGAGCCGCCGTTGCCCGTGCTCAGCTCAATGTACGTACTGTCGGGCGCCACCAGCCAGATTTCCAGATCGGCATCGTAGGGATGAACAATGTTGAGGCAGACGTTAATGAGACCGAACGTGGAGTCGAGGGAGGAGGGCAGACCGCTCACCGCAACGGGGAAGCGGATGCTGTTTCCGTTATCCGGTATGTTTCCGCCGCTGCCCGTGAAGGTCTGAGCGTTCATGAAATACGGAAAGAACAGGAGGGCCAGAAAGAAAACAAGGTGTTTCATAGTGCAGTATAAAATTACGGAATCGGGCGGGAACCTGCAAATTCCCGTGTGGAATCCTGGGCATAGCGGCGTCCGGCTTTTTCAGGGCTGCGCAGTACCGTGCACACCTTGCCTTTACATGTTAAACTGATTTTGTTAATTTTAGGCTGAAATATCCGGTATGATGAAAAAGCTGCTCCTTCTTTTCATGCTCCTAAGCATGCGTTTTTATGCCCTGGCCCAGCAGGAACCCCTTCACATCTCCGGCCCCATGCTGGGCTATTCCGAGCACCGTTCCGTGCTGATCTGGTATGAAGTGGGGCAGTCTGTAAAAAGTGCGGTACTCCGCTACTGGGAGAAGGAGCACACCGAGTTTTATTATGAAATGGATTACACCGGACCCTTGGGGATGCCGTACAATCCCATCCGTTTTGAACTGGTAAAACTCAAGCTGAACACCACCTATCACTATGAACTGCTGCTGAACGGCAAGGTGCTTCCGGCCACGCGGGTCAACGCCTTTACCACCAAGCCGTACCAGGCCAACCCGGCGGGCGATCCGGTGAATTTTTCCTTTTTGGCCGGCTCCTGTCTCTACCTCAACGATCCGGTTCTGGATGCTAACGGCAGTCCCTATGGGCAAGACACCTACATCCTGCGAACCATGGCGTCCATGCCTTCCGATTTCATGCTGTGGCTCGGCGACAACCTCTATCTGCGCGCTTCCGATTACGGCTCTGCCGCCGGCATCCATTACCGCTACTCGGTGAACCGCAAGGCACCCGAGCTGGCCGAGCTGCTGGCTTCGCGTCCGAATTACGCCACCTGGGACGATCACGATTATGGCAACAACGACGCCGACCGTTCCTTTGAACTGAAAGCCGTTTCGCAGGAGAGCTTCCGGAATTACTGGGGTAACAAATCCTATGGCAGCGAAAACGATCAGGGCATTTATTCTTCTTTCAGCTGGAGCGATGCGGACTTCTTCCTGATGGACGACCGGAGCCACCGCGCCCCCAACCTGCTCAGAGATTCCATCGGAGGCAAAGTGAATTGCGATAAACCGTTTTTCGGGGAGACCCAACTGGCCTGGCTGAAAGATAAGCTCCTGGGTTCCTCTGCCACCTTTAAATTCATTGCCGTGGGTAACCAGGTACTCAACCCGGTAGCCGAAAAGGAACATTTCCGGAATTACTCCTGCGAATTTACGGAGCTCATGAATTTTATTGTGAGCTACCGGATCAGCGGGGTGGTATTCCTGAGCGGCGACCGGCATTTTTCAGAGATCAATGCCTGGCAGCCGAAAGGTGGCTATACATTGTACGATTTTACCTGTTCACCACTCACCTCACGCGTGCACGAGATCAGCGCGAAGGAAGCCGGCAACCCCTCCCGTGTGCCGGAGTCGTTGGTGAAATCCAACAATTTCAGCCGTTTTGAAATCAGCGGCCCAGCAGGCGATCGTACCCTCAAGATGATCTGCATCGATAAAAACGGAGTGGTGCTTTCGGGATTTTCACTGAACGAGAAGGACCTGAAAATGAAGTGATCCGCAAGGTACCGCTCTTCACGGATCAGGATGTTGGTCTGCTGGCCTGCAAGGAGCAGCACCACGCCCGGCTCAGATTTCTTTTCCTGCCGGCGCTTTCCTTTCCGCTTCTTGACTAAATTTGAACACTCAATTTCGATGTTCATGTCCACAAAATCAACTACAGGCTTTTGCCTGGTATTCAGCCTTTGCGTCCTCATGGTAAATGCACAAGCACCGGTATATCCCCGTACCGAAAAGGGGACGGACCAGGATAATTATCACGGTACCACCGTCAGCGATCCTTACCGCTGGCTGGAAGTGGATACCGCAGAAAATGTGAAGAAGTGGGTCGAAGCACAGAACAAGGTTACTTTTGATTACCTCGCCAAAATCCCTTACCGCGAAAATTTCCGGAAGCGACTCACTGAGATTATGAATTATGAGCGCTTTTCTGCACCGAATAAGGCCGGCGACTATTATTTCTTCAGTAAAAACGACGGACTTCAGAATCAGTCGGTGATTTATTACCAGAAGGGGCTGGACGCGGAGCCCAGGGTATTTCTGGATCCGAATTCGCTGAGCAAGGATGGTACGGCGGCCGTGAGCATGCTTGGTTTTTCAGGCGATAAGAAATACCTCGCTTATGCCATCAACCAGAGCGGTTCCGACTGGCAGACCATACGGGTCAAGCAGGTGGAGGGCGCCAAGGACATGAGCGACGAACTGCAATGGGTGAAGTTCAGCGGGGCGGCCTGGTACAAGGACGGTTTTTTCTACTCGCGTTACGCCACCCCGGCCAAAGGAACGGAGTTGAGCGCGAAGAACGAATACCATCAGGTGTGGTACCATAAACTCGGTACGGCGCAAAGTGAAGACCAGCTAATTTATGAGGACAAAGCCAATGCGCTGCGCTATTACGGTTCGCAGGTGACGGAAGATGAGCGTTACCTCTTCATCTATGTTTCTCAGGGCACCTACGGCACGGAAATACTTTACCGGGATCTCACCAGGCCCGGCAGCAAACTGAGCCTCCTGTTCAAGGGTTTTGAGCACGAGTACGGGATTATCGATAACGAGGGCAGTAAAATATTCATCAGCACCAACCACGGGGCGCTCAACAACCACGTGACCCTGCTCGACCTGGCGACCCTGAAGCCCGGGGTTCCGGCTCACGAACAATGGCAGGTGCTGGTACCTGAGACGAGTTCCCTGCTGGAGAGCGTTTCCTCAGCCGGAGGCAAACTCTTTCTGAATTACCTGCAGGATGTCTCCTCGCATGTGTACCGTTATTCCTTTAGCGGCGTCAGGGAAATGGAAATTCCGCTGCCGGCCATCGGCACGGCTTCCGGATTCAGCGGCTACCGCGACGACAAGGAAGTGTTTTTCACGTTCACTTCGTTCACCTATCCTCCCACCATCTACCGGTATAGCCTTGCCGACAGGCAGGTAACAAAATTCCGCGGTTCCGGTGTGAAATTTAATCCCGATGCCTTCACTACCGAACAGGTATTCTTCAACAGCAAAGATGGTACGAGGGTGCCGATGTTTATTGTGCACAAAAAGGGACTGAAGCGCGACGGGAAAAATCCGACCCTGCTCTATGCCTACGGCGGATTCAATGTCAACCTGAATCCCGGTTTCAGTGCGGCCCGCCTGGCCCTGCTCGAGCAGGGCGCCATTTTCGTGATGGCCAATATCCGCGGGGGCGGTGAATACGGCGAAGCCTGGCACAAAGCCGGCATGCTCCTGAATAAACAGAATGTTTTCGACGATTTCATTGCCGCCGCCGAATACCTTATCCGTGAAAAATACACCTCTCCTTCCTTTCTCGCCGTGCAGGGAGGTTCCAACGGCGGACTTCTCATCGGCGCGGTCGTCAACCAGCGCCCTGATCTCTACAAAGTAGCCTTCCCGGCGGTGGGTGTGATGGACATGCTGCGCTTCCACAAATTTACCGTGGGCTGGGGATGGGTGGTGGAATACGGTTCCAGCGACAGCGTTCAGCACTTTCGCAACCTCCTCAATTATTCACCGCTGCACAACATCCGTCCGGCCGAATATCCGGCGGTCATGGTCACCACCGCCGATCACGACGACCGTGTGGTGCCGGCTCATTCCTTCAAGTACATTGCCACCCTGCAGGAAAAGCAGAAAGGGAACAACCCTGTGCTGATCCGCATCGATGTAAAAGCCGGACACGGTGCCGGAAAACCGCTCAGCAAAACCATCGAAGAGCTGGCCGATACCTATTCCTTTATGTTTTACAACATGGGGGTAACGCCTAGCTGGTAGTCCCTGCGTTTAATCATCCTTGTCAACACCTGGGGAAGAACCCCTCCTGAATGCACCAAGCAGAATGCTGAATATCCTCCTCCTCGGCTCCGGCGGACGCGAACACGCCTTTGCCAGAAGCCTTTCCATGAGTCCGCGCTGCACGAAGCTGTTCATCGCTCCCGGCAATGCCGGTACCTCCCGGCACGGCACTAACGTGAACCTGTCACCGAACGATTTTCCCGGATTGAAGTCTTTTGTGCTGGAGCAGTCCATCGGTCTGGTGGTGGTGGGGCCCGAGGATCCGCTGGTGAACGGCGTCACGGATTTTTTCTCGGAAGATCCGCAACTGCGCCACATCCCCGTGATCGGACCTTCGCGGGCCGGCGCACAGCTCGAAGGAAGCAAGGATTTCTCCAAGGCCTTCATGAAGCGCAACGGGATTCCTACCGCCGCCTATGCCACCTTCACCTATTCAAAACTGGAGGAGGGCTATCGATTTCTCGAAACACTGAAGCCCCCCTATGTGCTGAAGGCCGACGGACTGGCGGCCGGCAAGGGCGTCCTGATCCTGGAGGAACTGGAGGAGGCGAAGCAGGAGCTGAAAGCCATGCTGGGCGACGGTAAATTCGGCAAGGCCGGTGAGAAGGTGGTGATTGAAGAGTTTCTGAAAGGCATTGAAGTATCCTTTTTTGTGCTCACCGACGGTGTCCATTACAAGATCCTGCCGGAGGCCAAGGATTACAAACGCATCGGGGAGGGCGACAAAGGCCTCAATACCGGTGGCATGGGTGCGGTCAGTCCGGTGCCCTTTGTGGATGCGGCGTTTGTGCAAAAGTTGGAGGAACGCATTGTAAAGCCCACCGTACAGGGTCTGCGTAACGCGCAGATTCCCTACTGCGGTTTCATCTTCATCGGACTGATGAACGTAGCCGGTGAACCCTATGTGATTGAATACAACTGCCGCATGGGCGACCCGGAAACGGAAGCCGTGCTTCCCAGGATCAAAACCGATTTTGTGGAGCTGATGCAGGCGGTAGCGGAACAGAAGCTGGACCAGATCCGGCTGGAAACCGATCCGCGTATAGCCGCCACCGTGGTAATGGTGTCCGGGGGCTATCCCGGAAATTACGAGAAGGGCTATGAAGTAACCCACCTCGACCGGGCCGGGGATACCCTCGTGTTCCATGCAGGTACCACCCTGAGTGAGGGGAAAACGGTGACCAGCGGCGGACGCGTATTGGCCCTGACTTCGCTGGCCGATACCCTGGAGGAAGCCCTGGCGGCTTCCTATGCCGCCGCCAAAGCCATTCAGTACGATTACGCGTATTACAGGAAAGATATCGGGCGGGATTTAATGCTCATGGACAAGTAATCTCACCTGGAAAGCAGGACGTCCGTTGTGAAATGTTTGCAACGGTGATAGTTGAAATGGAACAGGATGTTACAAAAAACCCGGGCCGTAGTGCTTGATATCACGCCTTATGCCGAAGCCAGCGTGATCGTGAAGGCCTACACGGAAACGCTGGGTCTTCAGAGTTTCCTCGTCAACGGAGTGCGTAAACAAAAGGCGCGTTTTGCCAATAACCTCTTCCAGCCGCTTACCCTTATTGAGGTGGTGGCCTATTTTAAGAAGCAGGGAGCGCTTCACCGAGTTTCGGAGGTTTCGGCCGCGCCACCTCTGGTGCACATTCCCTATGATACGGTGAAAACCACGGTGGCGCTTTTCCTGGCGGAAGTGCTGTACCGGAGTGTACGGGAGGAGGAACCCAATGCGGGCCTTTTCGGTTTCATCCACCATGCCGTGCAGATCCTCGACCTGCATCCGGAAACCACCAATCGTTTTCACCTGGTATTCTGTCTGCAGCTCAGCCGCTATCTCGGCTTTTATCCCGGCGGCCGCTACGATGCGAAATGTCCTTATTTCGACCTCAAGGAAGGCGTTTTCAGAGAGAGCCGCCCGATGCATCCTTATTTCATGGACCATGCGCTGAGCAGGCAGTTTGATCAGCTCCTGGGCCTGAGCCTCGACGATCTGCAGGACATTCACCTGAATGCCGCCGAACGCACCGCCATCTTACAATCCATCATCACGTATTTTGAGTTGCACCAGACCCAGGGCTTCAGCATCCGTTCCTACGAAGTGTTGGCGGAACTGATGGGGTGATTCTTCCGGCGATACGGGCTGTTGATCCCTTTGAGGGATTGCGTACAGGAATCGGTATTTTTTTCCTCGTTGCCCGGGCGCCGCTGATCGGAAAAGGTAAAGATTCAGAGAACCTGCAGGATGGAGAGGCGGTGATGACCTGTTTTTTACAGTACTACTTTCTTTGGCGTGTCGTCATTTTACCGGAGCCGCGCAGGCCGTTCAGAAAATTTAAATAAACTGATCGTCATAAGCCCGGAAGCCATTAAATTCGTAAAAAATCTGCCGGATGAAGAAAGCTGTAAAAGTGAAAGCACTCAATTTTTCCACTTCATGGAGTTATGCCCCGGCGCCGGAAGCTGCAGATCATTTCCAGCTGAAGGAACGATATGACTTGTTTATAAACGGGAAGTTCAGCGCTCCCGCTACCGGAAAATATTTCGACACCATCAATCCTGCCACGGAGAAAAAGATTGCCTCTGTCGCTGAGGCCGGTGCGGCCGATGTCGACAAAGCCGTGAGAGCGGCCCGGCAGGCCTATGAGAAAACCTGGTCGAAGATGCCGGCTGCCGAGCGTGGGAAATACCTCTACCGCATTGCCCGTATCTTACAGGAAAGGGCCCGTGAACTCGCCGTGATGGAGAGCATGGATGGCGGGAAACCCATCCGTGAAAGCCGTGATATCGATGTGCCGCTGGCCGCCGCGCATTTTTTCTATTATGCCGGTTGGGCCGATAAGCTGGATTATGCATTTCCCGGCAGGAGGGCGCAGCCACTGGGCGTGGCCGGGCAGATCATACCCTGGAATTTTCCCTTGCTGATGGCGGCCTGGAAAATCGCTCCCGCGCTGGCCTGCGGAAACACGGTGGTGCTGAAACCTGCTGAAAGCACGCCGCTCACGGCGCTTCGCCTCGCCGAGATCCTGCAGGAAGCGGAACTGCCTCCGGGCGTGGTGAACATCCTCACCGGAGCCGGGGCTACCGGTGCCGCCCTGGTGAATCATCCGGGAGTCGATAAAATTGCCTTTACCGGATCCACCGAGGTGGGGAAGATGATTCAGAAGGCGCTGGCCGCAACGGATAAGAAGTACACGCTGGAACTGGGTGGCAAAGCCGCCAACATCATTTTTGAAGATGCCGCCATCGACCAGGCCGTAGAGGGAATCATCAACGGTATTTTCTTCAATCAGGGCCATGTCTGCTGTGCCGGCTCGCGTCTTTTTGTGCAGGAAGGGGTTGCGAAAGAAGTGCTGCGCAAACTGAAGGATCGCATATCCACCCTGATCGTGGGCGACCCGCTGGATAAAAATACCGATGTGGGCGCCATCAATTCGAAAGAACAGCTCGGTAAAATCAAAGCGCTGGTGAATGCCGGCATCCGCGAGGGCGGGGAATGCTGGCAGCCGGCATGCAGCCTTCCGTCCAGAGGGTATTGGTTCCGTCCGACTGTATTTACGCAGGTGGCGCAGTCGCACCGGATTGTGCAGGAGGAGATCTTCGGCCCGGTGCTGACAGTGCAAAGCTTCCGGACGCCCGAAGAGGCGGTGGAGAAAGCCAACAATACACCGTACGGACTCAGCGGCGGCATCTGGACCGACAAGGGCTCGAAAATTTTTAAGATCAGCGGAAAAATCAGGGCCGGCGTACTCTGGGCCAACACCTATAACAAATTCGATCCCACCAGTCCCTTCGGCGGGTACAAGGAAAGCGGCATGGGCCGTGAAGGAGGTCTTCACGGGCTGCTGCCTTACGTCAAACTCTCCTGATATTTTCCAAACCAACAGCCCATGGCCACCAACACCCTGCTCAAAGTTAAAAGTTTAAAAGTGAAGTCCGTATCTAACGGACATGAAGTGCCGAATACACGGCTGGAAGTGCGTAAAACCTACAAGCTCTACATCGACGGTAAATTCCCGCGTACGGAGTCGGGCCGCATTTATGCCCTGAAGGACCCTTCCGGCAAGGTGCTGGCCAATGTATGCCGCGGATCCCGGAAGGATCTGCGCGACAGCATCGTGTCGAACCGGAAGGCGCAGGAAAGCTGGGCCGGGCGAAGCGCCTACAACAAGGCGCAGATCCTGTACCGCATCGCCGAGACCCTCGAAGGACGTAAAGCACAGTTTACGGAGGTGTTGATTCAGCAGGGCGATGCGCCGGCGCAGGCCAGAAAGGAAGTGGACGCGGCCATTGATCTGCTGGTGTATTATGCGGGCTGGAGCGACAAGTACATCCAGGTTTTCAGTTCGGTGAATCCGGTGGAGAGCTCGCATTTTAATTTTTCATACCATGAACCCATGGGACTGGTTACCGTGATTGCTCCGCAACGTGAAGGGCTGAAAGGCATCGTCAGCACGCTGGCGCCGATGATCGTCGGCGGAAATGTGTGCACCCTCATCGCCTCGGAAAAATACCCGCTTACGGCCGTGGATTTTGCAGAGGTTTTGCAGGCTTCCGATGTGCCGGCCGGGGTGGTGAACATCCTCACCGGTTACCGCAAGGAGTTCCTGGCGCCCGCTTCTTCGCACATGGATGTGAATGCCTTGCTTCACATTGACCTGGATGCGGAACAGCGCAGGCTGGTACAGACCAACGCCGCACTCAATGTCAAACGGATGATCGACTTCAGCAAGGAGGAACTGCTTTCTCCCTACCGTATCCTGGCCGCTCAGGAAGTGAAAACCACCTGGCATCCCATCGGAACGTAAATCCTTTTGCAGGAGACCTGCTTGCCGTTTTGATCCAGCCGTATATCGCGGAGGATGGAGGAGCAGGTTCTTTCACCATCGCCAGGATCGCACCTGGTCCGACAAAGCGACAAAGGAGAACCCGAAGGCCATGGAAACAGGCAAAAAGCGCAGTTCGCGGTTTTACACTAATACGCTCGCTCGTTCAATCCGGAAACATAATTGATGAAGGCTCTGCAGGATACGCGGTTGCCGCCGGGAGTGGGATAATTACCGCTGAAGTACCAGTCGCCGGTATGGTTCGGGCAGGCCTGGTGCAGGTCTTCGATCTTCTGGAAAATGACTTCCACCTCCGCCTGACAGTCGTCGGGGGTGACCAGTTTCGCCACACGCGCCGAAATCTCGGTGGCCGTAAAAGGAGCATAAATCTTTTTCACCACATTCTCCGCGTCATTTCCCCTGTTCAGCTGCTCCCGGCACTCTTCAAAAACCTGGTCGATGAGCGCCTCCATGTTGCGTTCCTCCAGCAGACTGATGGCCGCCCTGAACGCGATGAGATCGCCGATGCGGGCCATATCGATGCCATAGCAGTCGGGATAACGGATTTGGGGTGCCGAAGAAACGATGACGATTTTTTTCGGGTTCAGACGGTCGAGCATTCGGATGATGCTGTTCCGCAGGGTGGTACCACGCACGATGGAATCGTCGATGACCACGAGGTTATCAACTCCCGCTTTCACGGTGCCGTAGGTGATGTCGTACACATGCGCCACCATGTCGCTGCGGTCGATATCGTTCGTGATGAAGGTGCGCAGTTTGGCGTCTTTGATGGCGATTTTTTCAGCGCGGGTGCGTATGGCCAGTATGTCCGATAGCTTCTGGTCGTCGAGGTCACCACCCAGAGCCAGGATTTTCTGTTTTTTCACTTCTCCCAGAAAATCGTCCATGCCTTTGATCATTCCGTAAAAGGCCACTTCCGCGGTGTTAGGGATATACGAAAACACGGTGTGCTTCAGGTCCCTGCTGACACTGTCCAGGATGGCCGGGCAAAGGTTACGGCCCAGTTGTTGGCGCTCGCGGTAAATATCCATGTCGCTGCCGCGGGAGAAATAGATGCGTTCAAAGGAGCAGGACTTTCGCTCCAGGGGTTCGCGGATCTGCTCTTCGTACACCTGCCCGTTTTTCTTGATGATGAGGGCGTGGCCGGGTTTTACTTCGCGGATGTCGCCGGCAGGCACATTGAAGGCGGTCTGGATCTGTGGTCTTTCGCTGGTAACCACCACCACCTCGTCGTCGGCATAATACCAGGCCGGACGTATGCCCGAGGGATCGCGGAGCACAAAGGCGTCGCCGTGACCAATCAGGCCGGCCATCACGTAGCCGCCGTCCCAGTAGCGGGATGAACGACGGAGGATGTTGCCGATGTCGAGCTTGGCGGCGATGATCGGACTGATTTCCTTTTTCGTATAGCCCTCCTGTTTATACTGGTAATACAGCAGGTCGTTCTCTTCGTCCAGCCAGTGCCCGATGTTTTCCATCACCGTAACCGTATCCGCCTTTTCGCGCGGATGCTGGCCGATGTCAACCAGGTTATTGAATAGTTCCTCTACGTTGGTCAGGTTGAAATTGCCGGCTACCACCAGGTTGCGGGTCATCCAGTTGTTCTGCCGCAGAAAGGGATGGCAGCTTTCGATGTTGTTGCCGCCAAAAGTGCCGTAGCGCAGGTGACCCAGGAGGAGTTCACCCATGAACTCTGCGTTTTTCTTTAGCCAGGCCACATCCTTGAGTTTCTCCGGCTGTTCCTTCTGGATTTCGCGGAAAGGACCGTTGATGTGACCGAAAATATGGGCGATGGCATTCTTCTCTACGGAACGGTAGCGGCTGATGTATTTTTCGCCGGGCGCCATGTCGAGTTTGATGCAGGCCACGCCGGCGCCGTCCTGTCCCCGGTTGTGCTGTTTCTCCATCAGCAACGACAACTTGTTGACCCCGTAAAGGGACGTGCCGTATTTTTCGAGATAATAATCGAGGGGTTTTAAGAGCCGGACGAGGGCAATGCCGCACTCGTGGTAAAGAGTATCGCTCATGTTTCTCTTACTAAGTTGCAAAATTACGCAAAGGGGAGGGATTCTGCCATAAAAATTAAAGCAGGGGCCATACGGCTTCCGTTCTACCGGACCTGGCCATCCGGTTCTTCAAGAAATCTTCATCATGCGACAGACAGAAATCCTGTTTTTCCCGATTATAGCCATAAATTTGCCTGAAATCAGCCCTTTATGCTAAGAAAGTGGATTATGAGTGCGGCCGTGTGCATCCTTGGCGGGATATCGGCCTGTACCACCGAGCCCGATCTCGATAAGGTTCCCGAAATCAAGTTCAGCACCGATGTTCAGCGCATCCTCTCCGCCCATTGCAACTTCAGCGGTTGTCATGGCGGCGGCGGAGGAGAGGCCGGGTCGCTGCTGACCTATGCCGATGTGATGGGCTATGTGAAGGGAGGCAATGCCCATGGCAGCAAGCTCTACCAGGCCATCACCCGGCGCGGACTGGTGGCGGAGCGCATGCCGCCCAGCGGCTACGAGGAGGTCAATGCCGAAAACGTAAAACTCATTTACTGGTGGATCGAGCAGGGCGCCAAAAACAATTAATCACCTCATGCGTATGTCAACCTTCAGAAAATTTGTTTTTCTCATCGCCCTCCCGGCTTTCTTGTCCCTCCTGTCCTCCTGCTATTACGACAGCGTAGAGGAGCTGGATCCCAATTTCGGGCAAAGCGGCAATTGCGACACCACCGGCATCATCTCTTTCAGTCAGAAAGTGCAGCCCATCCTGACCACCTTCTGTGGTACCACGGGCAACGCGGCCTCTTCCTGTCATGGCAGCAATTCGTCCAGCGGCCTCCCGCTGCAAAGCCATGCCGAGGTAGTGGCTGCTGTATCACTCAAACTCATGGATGCCATCCGTCATGAGAACGGCGCTTCAGCGATGCCCAAAGGCGGGGGCCGGCTCGACAACTGCCGGATCGCCACCATTCAGAAATGGATCGACGAGGGAACACTCAACAACTAACAGCTATGAATTACCTAAAATATATCCTTGCCGCATCTATCCTCTCCGTCTGCCTGCCGGCGCTCGCCCAGGATGATCCCGAACAGATCCTCCGCGAGGCGGAGCACAAAGCGAAGAGTTTTACCCTGGCGACCTTCAAAACCACGCGACTCATCAATTTCCATACCCTCGAAACCTGCGGAGAGCGCACCCTCGACTTCCGTGTTTCGCACCGTTTTGGTCCGGTCAATTCGGGTGCGGAGAATTTCTGGGGCCTTGACGGCGGGGCCAGCATCCGTCTCGGTCTCGAGTACAGCTACGATGGCCGGCTACAGGTCGGACTGGGCCGTACCAGTTACCAGAAAATGCTCGACGGCTTTCTGAAGTACCGCCTGTTGCGTCAGAAGGATGGAGGAGGGACGCCGCTCAGCGTCACCCTTTTCGCCGGCATGTACTGCACCATGGCGAAGGACCCGCTGAAAAAGGTGACGGGCTTCGACCGCTACGATAAATTCTACAGCCGCTTATCCTACAGCTACCAGATCATTGCCGGGCGTAAGTTCGGGGAGAAATTTTCCGCGCAGATCGCACCCTGGCTGGTGCACCTCAACCAGGTAGAAGGCATCCTGGATGCCAACGATAGCTACGGCGTGGCAGCCGCCCTGCGGTACAAGGTGACCCGCAGCCTGGCCATCAGCACCGAGTATGCCTACCGCATCAACAGCTACAGCGAAAGGGATTATTACGACAGCTTCGGCATCGGCTTCGACATTGAAACCGGCGGCCACGTTTTCCAGATGCACATCACCAATTCCTTCGGCCTGGTCGAGAACCAGTTTCTACCCTATACCGATACCAAATGGGGCAATGGCGGCATTCGCATCGGCTTTAACATTTCGAGAGTCTTTACCATCTAGAGTCATACAGGCTCAGGCCCTGTCCTACATTTTTGATGGATTCAGCAAGAGGCGTACAAGGGATTCGCGGAAACTTGCCGGATGCCTTGTCTGAGAAGCTCAGATCATTGAAACAACTGATGCTCCAGGCCCAGCCATTCCAGAGCCGTGCCGTGCAGCAGGCGCCCCTTGGTGGCATCGTCATACGGCATCGACTCAATCAGTTTTCCAGGTTCTAATTCACCCAGCGGGAAAGGATAATCGGTACCCAGGGCCAGTTGCTTCGGCCCCATGAGTTTCAACAGGAAATCGAGCATCATCGGATCGTGCACGAGGGTGTCCAGGTAAAATTTGTCGAGGTAGTCGCGCGGGTTTACCTTGTTGTCCACCGCCACGAGGTCGGGGCGAACGTGGAATCCGTGCTCGATGCGGCCGATGGAGGAAGGAAAGGAACCGCCGCCGTGCGCAAAGGCGACCTTCAGACGTGGAAGCCGTTCAAACACGCCGCCGAAAATCATGGAGCAGATGGCGAGGGAAGTCTCCGCCGGCATGCCCACCAGCCAGGGCAGCCAGTACTTCGGCATTTTCTCCTTGGCCATCATGTCCCAGGGGTGTACAAAAACGGAGGCGCCCAGGTCCTGTGCCGCTTCAAACACGGCGAAGAGTTCCGGGGCGTTCAGGTTCCAGTCGTTCACGTGCGAGCCGATCTGAATGCCGCGCAGTCCGATTTTCATGCAGCGCTCCAGTTCCCGGATGGCCAGAGCGGGGTCCTGCAGGGGAACAGTACCGAGGCCGGCGAATCTTTTCGGATAGGCATGAACGATAGCTGCGATGTGGTCGTTGAGAAACATGCTGAGGTCCAGGGCATCGTGCGGGCGGGCCCAGTAGCTGAACATGACGGGAATGGTACTCAGCACCTGTACGCCGATGTGGTGGTGGTCACATTCCCGGATGCGGGTTTCCGGCGACCAGCAATTGTCCTGGATTTCGCGGAAAAATTTATCATCGATCATCATGCGTGCGCAGCAGGGCTTGTGATGATCGAGGGAGATGAAGCCTCCGTAGCCGTATTTCTTCTTCAGATCCGGCAGGTGCTCGGGAATAATATGGGTATGGATATCAATTTTGAGCATTTGGAGTCAGATTCATGATCCGTATGGGCCACGGATCTTTATGATGGTGATGATATGCTATGTTTCTTATATACGGAATGGAAGACTTTTCTGCGCATCTCCGGTTTCTTCCCAAAGTTAAGCAATAAGCCGACTTCAATATCAGACGCTCTCAGGTAATTAACGAGTTGAGCTTCATGTTGCTCGCACAGACCTTCTGCAGCTTTTAATTCAATGATTACACAACTCTCCACAATTAGGTCTGCATAGTAGTGTCCAACTTCAAGTTCATCATAGAATACTTTCTGGGGGGATTGACGTAAAACATAAAGTCCTGCCTTTCTGATTTCATAATACATGGCATTTTCATATACTTTCTCAAGAAAGCCGAACCCGAGTTCATTGTACACTTTGTAAAATGCTTTCAGAATAACTTCCGTAATATTTGAATGCAGGTGGTTGTTCATCATCATACATCATAACCAACATAAAAATCAGTGGCCCATATCAAAAATAATATGGACCACTGACTCTACCCGTATATAAACGGATGCAAATGTTTATACGTCGAAGCGGATGCCCTGGGCGAGGGGGAGTTCTTTGGAGTAATTGATGGTATTGGTCTGACGGCGCATGTATATTTTCCATGCATCACTGCCCGATTCACGCCCGCCACCGGTGTCTTTCTCGCCCCCGAAGGCGCCGCCGATTTCCGCTCCCGAAGTGCCGATGTTGACATTCGCGATGCCGCAGTCGCTGCCTTCGTGCGAGAGAAAAGTCTCCGCTTCCTGCATATCGCGGGTGAAGATCGAAGAGGAGAGGCCCTGCGGCACATCGTTCTGCAGCGCGATGGCTTCTTCCATGCTGCTGTATTTCATGAGATAGAGGATCGGTGCAAAGGTCTCTTCCTGTACAATCGCATAGTGATTTTCCGCTTCCACAATACAGGGCACCACGTAATGGCCGCTTTCATAGCCTTCGCCGCTGAGCACTTCGCCGCCGAAGAGGACCTTGCCTCCTTCCTTGCGTGCGGAAGCGATGGCGTTCACGAAATCATTTACCGCGCCCTTGTCGATCAGCGGGCCCACGAGGGTGCTGCTGTCGAGCGGATGTCCGATGCGGATGTGCTCGTAGGCGGATCTGAGTTTCTGGCTGAACACTTCGTATACCGCTTCGTGGATGATGAGCCGGCGGGTGCTGGTGCAGCGTTGTCCGGCAGTGCCCACCGCGCCGAAGAGCACCGCGCGCAGCGCCATGTCGAGGTCGGCTTTATCGCTGATGATGATGGCATTGTTACCTCCCAGTTCAAGCAGGGAGCGGCCGAGACGCTCACCCACTATTTTTCCGGCACGGCGACCCACCCGGGTGGAACCGGTCACGGAGATGAGCGGAACGCGTTTGTCGGCCAGGAAATTATCGCCTACGTGTTTGGAAGAGGCAATGATGAGGTTGACCACGCCTTCCGGAACCTGGTTCGCGGCAAGTACTTTCTGAATGATTTTATGCGTGGCCAGCGCGCAAAGCGGCACTTTGCTAGAGGGTTTCCACACCACCACGTCGCCGCAGACCAGGGCCAGCATGGCATTCCAGCTCCACACCGCCACGGGGAAATTGAAGGCGGAGATCACCCCGACAGTCCCCAGCGGATGGTATTGTTCGTACATGCGGTGACGTGAGCGTTCACTGTGCATGGTGAGGCCGTAGAGCTGACGCGAAAGTCCCACAGCGAAATCGCAGATATCAATCATTTCCTGCACTTCACCCAGGCCTTCCTGGTAAATCTTTCCCATTTCGTAACTCACCAGCCGGCCCAGCGGCTCTTTGTATGCCCGCAGGGCATCGCCCATCTGGCGTACGATTTCACCACGCTTCGGAGCAGGAATCATGCGCCAGCTGATAAAAGCTTCCTGCGCTTTTTCCATGATGTGCTCGTAATCTTCCTGAGTGGCCTGTTGCACGGTGGCGATCAGCTGGCCATCGGCGGGAGAAAAGGATTCGAGAAGCTCTCCTTTGGTCTGGATCCAGGTGTTGCCGGTGCTCGCGCCGTGGTTCACGGCGGCGATGCCGAGGGTTTTCAGCATTTCGGCCACTTTATAGTCGTTCAGGGCCATTGTTTCGTTTTTCATAATCCGGGCGTTCATTGAGGGCACAAAGTTACGAAGAATGTCCCCTGTTTCTTGCATCGTGACGGATGGCGCACCGGCTTTTGTATACCTCTGAAAGTCAAACTGCTGATCGGGTTTCATCTTGATTCGGGTGGAGAAAGTTCATCGCTATAAGCCTTCCCGGATAATTTCTTGCAGCTTTTTTAATAATGCAACACCATGTCGCCGCGTTGCAGGAATTTTCAACCAGTAAGAATCCCGGTAAAACCGCTGATTCTTCCGGTTCAGAGGATTTACCTTCAGTTCCTGAATTTATTTATGAAATTTTGAAGGCCATCATGTTACGTTTCCTTCTATGCTGCTGTCTGTTGCTTGCCGTTCCTTTTACAGGGCTGCAGGCCCAGCTGAGCTCCTGTGCGAATGCCGATTTCGAACAAAACAGTTTTACCAACTGGTCGGCGACCACCGGCTGGTGCTGTCCGATCAACTCCACCACACCCGGACTGGTGGCCGGCCGGCATACCATCATGACAGGGCCCGGCACCGATCCCAATACCAACGGCGCGGTGACGGTGGTGGCGCCCGGTGGTCAGTATTCGGCACGCCTGGGCAACGACAACATCGGGGCGGAGGCGGAGCAGCTGACGTATCAGATCAATGTGGATCCCTCCAACGCGCTTTTCATTTACCGCTATGCCGTGGTGCTGGAGGATCCGAACCATACGCCGCAGGAGCAACCGCGCTTTGAAATCCGTGTTTACGATCAGAACGGCGCCGCACTGGGCTGCGGGACCTACAATGTATATGCCTCCGCCGGCATTCCCGGTTTCGTCACCATCGTGAATGCCTTTGGAAGCACCATCCATTACAAGGACTGGACCACGGTGGGCATCGACCTCAGCCCCTACCTGGGTCAAACCGTCACCATTGAATTCAGTACCGGCGATTGTGCGCTGGGCGGACATTTCGGTTATGCCTATGTGGATTGTTACTGCAGTCCGCTGCAGATCTTAACGGATTTCTGTTCCGGTGCCAATTCCACCACCCTGACGGCGCCTGTGGGATTTGCCTCCTACCTCTGGAACACCGGGGCCAGTACCCGTTCCATCACGGTGGCCAATGCCGTGGTGGGCACCCAGTACACCTGCACCATGACTTCCGTTACGGGCTGCACGGTGACCCTTACGGCCATCCTTACCCCCACGGTCATTGCCGGTTCCTACGGAGAAGCCAGCCGCTGTCAGAACGCTGCGGCTTTCCACGACTCCTCCCAGGTCGTCACGGGCACCCCCATCAGCCAATGGCTCTGGGATTTCGGAGATGGCAATACCTCGGGGCAGCAGCATCCCGTACACAGCTATGCTGCGCCCGGCGTCTACACCGTGGCGCTAACGGTTACGAACATGGGTGGATGTACGGATACGATACGCCGACAGATCACCATTGATCCGCCGCCGCTGGCCGCTTTTGGCACCAGCGCTGTTTGCCCGGGCAACCCAGCCTCCTTCACCGACCTCAGCACCTCGCTCAACGGACCTTTGATGACCTGGTCCTGGAGTTTCGGCGATGGCAGCGCCATCGATACCCTCCGGCATCCTCAGCACCTCTTTACCAGTCCCGGTACCTATCCTGTCACACTCGTAGTGTCCGACAGCATCGGCTGCCGCGACACCCTTGTGCAGAACATCGCCACCCTGCCGGGGCCGGAGGCCGGTTTCAGCTATGTCTCCGCCTGCGTAAACAGCCAGATCCTCTTCAGCGACACCTCGCGTTCCGCCGGAACCACGATCCTTTCCCGTGTCTGGGATTTCGGTGACGGCAGCCCCACGGTCAGCGGGCCGGCCGCACCGGCGCATCTGTATCCCGGCCCGGGTACCTATACTGCTACGCTGGTGATCACTACCGCTAACGGTTGCGTAGATACGATTTCAGCGCCCGTCGATGTGCAGTCGGTTCCTCAGGCGGCCTTCAGCAGCAATACCCCCTGTGCCGGGCAACTGGTGCAGTTCAGTGACCTGTCGTCGACGGCGGCCGGCGCCGTCACCGCCTGGGCCTGGGATTTCGGCGATGCCTCGGCGCCATCTTTTACGCAGCATCCGGGCCATGCCTATGCCGCGGCCGGCACCTATACCGTGACCTTGATCGTAACCGGCAGCAATGCCTGTTCCGACACCCTGCAGCAATCCGTCAATGTGTTGCCTGCCCCCCTGGCCGGCTTCGCCTATACACCGGTTTGTCCCGGCGTTTCTTCGTCCTTTACCGATCTGACACAGTTTCCTGCCGGAACCGTAACGTCCTGGACCTGGGATTTTGGCGACGGGTCGGCACCCGTGAACGGACAGCAGCCCGCCCATACCTTCGCCGCACCGGGGACGTATGCCGTACAGCTGATGGTGAACGGCAGTAACGGTTGTGCCGATACCCTGTTGCAGATGGTTGATACAGAGCCTTTGCCCCAGGTGGCGTATTTTATCCCTTCCGGCTGTGAGCAGGCCCCCGTTTTTTTTCCCAACCTGTCCACCATCGCTTCCGGCAACATCGTCTCCTGGTCCTGGGATTTCGGGGATGGAAGCCCCCTTTCCGGCGCTTCGAGTCCCACGCATCATTTTAACGCTCCCGGCACTTATTTTGTGCAGCTTACCGGCACCAGCAACCGTGGGTGCACGGCGTCCATACAGAACGAAGTCACCATTCATCCACGGCCACAGGCCGCCTTCAGCGTCCCGGCGTTTTGTCCCGGCGAATCCGCCTACTTCAACGACCAGAGTACCCTGAGTTCCGGCAACATCGTCGACTGGATATGGAATTTCGGCGATGCCAGCCCCCGTGTTTTCGGCGATCCTTCACCGGTACATAGCTATCCGGGCGCAGGAACCTACACGACCGAACTGGTGGTGATGAGTTCAGAGGGCTGTTTCGATACGATATCCGCCCCCGTCCTGATGCACACCCTGCCGCAGGCTTCCTTCAGTACCATCGGCGCACCTTGCCAGGGCATGCCCATCGCCACGTCCAATACCTCCTCGCTTCCGGGGGGGATTATCAGCGCCTGTCAATGGCAGTTCGGGGATGGCAGGAGCAGCAATGCGGTGAATCCGGCCATCCATTATCCGCAGCCGGGCACCTACCAGATCAGCCTGATGGTAACAGGAAACAACGGATGTACGGACAGTGTCTCCGCTTCCGTCACCGTTCTGCCCGCGCCGGTTCCGTCGATCCTGATGCAGAACAGTTGCAGCGGAGAAGCCGTTTCTTTTGCAGCAGGTTCAGCGGGTACCGGCCCTCTGAATGCCTGGAGCTGGAATTTCGGCGACGGAAGTACTTCTGTACAGCCGGCACCGGCTCATGCGTATTCGCAACACGGTCAGTACAATGTATACCTCCGGGTGACCGACGCCCTGGGTTGTGTAGGGGATACCCTGCAGCCGCTCCAGATCTATGCCCGCCCGGTGGCGGCCTTCAGCGCCGGCGATGAATGCCCGGGCGTGCCGGTCAGTTTCATGAACCAGTCGGGCATTGCCCCCGGCTATGCCATCAGCGCCTGGCAATGGAGTTTCGGGGATGGGACACCGTTAGAGGCTACGGCCGGCCCTCAGCACAGTTATGCATCACCCGGATCTTACCCGGTCAGCCTGGTAGCGGTGTCGGCCAACGGCTGCCGCGATACGGCCCGGTCTACCCTCCGCATCTTCCCGCTGCCCCAGGTATCCTTCACTGCGGATACCGTGTGCGCCGGATTACCGAGTAGTTTCTCCAACCGCAGCGCGATCGCTTCCGGCTCCATCGCAGCCTGGAACTGGGATTTCGGAGATGGAACGGCGGGAAGCGCCTATGCTCCGCAGCATGTGTATGCCCGGGGTGGAACGTATCCTGTCCGCCTGACCGCTGTCAGTGATCAGGGTTGTGTGGATTCAGCCACCGCCGCCGTCAGGGTGTGGAGGCTGCCACAGGCCGGCATCAGAGCCGATGTGCAGGAAGGCTGCGAACCGCTTGCGGTGCAGTTCAGCGATTTTTCTTCTTCTGCCGACGGGGTGGTCAGCGGCTGGTTCTGGGATTTCGGCCAGGGCGATACCGTATCGGGACCGCTGCCGGCCTTTACCTATTCTTCGGCCGGTAGTTATTCTGTAACGCTTACGGTGACCAGTTCCCTGGGTTGTGTGCACGATTCCCTGCATACGGCCTTCATCCATGTGCATCCAAACCCCGTAGCCGCGTTCAGCTATGATCCGCAGCAACCCTCGGTGTATATGCCGGAGGTGTTTTTTCATGATCAGTCAGGTGGTGCCGCACAGTGGTGGTGGAATTTCGGAGATTCGGCTACTTCTGTTCTGCAGAATCCCTCGCACCTGTATGGAAGTCCGGGCACCTACACCGTCACCCTCATCGTGGAGAGTTCTGAAGGTTGCCGGGATACCGTATGGAAAGTTCTGGAAGTGGAAAAGGACTATGCGTTCTGGATACCCAATGCCTTTACGCCCAATAACGATGGCCGGAACGACGTGTTCATGGTAAAGGGCTTCGGCTACACCGGCTATGAGATGAGCATTTTTAACCGCTGGGGCGAGCGGGTTTACACGGGCAGCAACGATGCGGAGGGCTGGGACGGCACCCTCGGCGGTGAACCGGTAAAGATGGATGTGTACGTGTACAAGGTGGATATCCGTGATGTTTTCGGTAATCCGCACAGTTACACCGGAAGAGTAACCCTGGTTCGCTGAGGGAGAGGCCTGCCTTACTTTGCAAATAAAAGCACCGGGGCTTGGCGCTCATTCCATCAACCCCGGCGTATTAAAACCGGTTCAACGCAAAAATGCCGGATCAGCGCAATTTAACACTGATGCCGGAAGGTCTGTTTGCCGGTAGGCCGGATGGGCGTTGTCTGAAGTATACAAGGTGTGGAGGAGCCGGAAACGGACAAGTCTCCGGAGCCATCCATTCATCAAAGGGGACCTGCGCCCCAGCTGCAGGTGAATTTCTCTCCTGGCAGGAGGCGGATGATCCCTTCCTTTTCTTCGATGTTTCCGGTGGCGTTCACGCTGTCGGCAATGCCCTGCCAGGGTTCGATGCAGAGAAAGTCGGCGTCTTTAGCGGCCCAAAGACCCAGGAAGGGGCAGCGGTTTATCTTCACAAGGAGTCCCTGCTCATTTTTTCTGCTGCGCAGGAATATTTTTTCTGAACGGATGTTCTTAAATACCAGCGCGTCGTTGGCGAACAGTGCTTTTGTTAAGGGAATTTTTTTTCCGGTGAAGAAGGGGATGGCTTGGCTGCTGATCAGGCCCTGATCCAGCGGCCAGCGCAATGCGTCTTCTTCCTTTTCAAATTCGAGGTAATAGTCCTCGTATGTTTCCCGTACGTCAAAAGGCAACCTGAACGCGGGATGCGCACCTACTGAAAAGTACAGATCGTCATCACCGGTATTGTAAATGGTATAAGCCACCTCCAGTTCCCGCTCATGCAGTGTGTAAAGAATATCAAAGTGGAAGGCAAAGGGATACACCTTCCTGCTTTCCGTATCATCGCTCAGACGGAAACGCAGTTGATCCGCTTTCTTTTCAATCAGATCAAACACCCTTTCCCTGGCAAAGCCATGACGCGGCAAGGTATAGGATCGGCCTTTGTAACGGTACGTATTCTCCTTCAGCTGGCCTACCACCGGGAACAGCACCGGCGACTGTTTGGGCCATGCTTTGCCGGCCTGCCAGAGATATTCTGTGCGACGTTTCTTGTGATAGAGTCCGGTGAGCTCAGCCCCTGCCGGGTTAACATCAATGCGTAAATAGTCGTTCTCAATACGGATCATCTCAATGGTTTTCATGTTGATGAAAGTGCCGGAATCTAAAAATAAGGCGGAATGAATTCATGGCAGCATTTCAAATACAAACAGACCAGGTGTTTTACCGGCAGCCTCATTGGTGATGATCATGGTGCCATCGGGGAGAAAAGTAATGCCTTCTGCTTTTGTAAAAAGGTGGGGAGGGAGGCTTGTCATATACGTTACCTCTCCTTTCCGGTTCATTGTCAGCAGGATTTTGTCGGCTGCGGATATCATGTAGATTTCATCGCTCAGCGGATGAACGGAAAGACTGGCAGGCCGGAAATTGAACGGTTTTACCATCCCCCGGGCCGTGGTATCCGTCAGCTGTAGGCTGAACGATTTGGCATCAGCGGCAAGTTGATCCGTGTTAAGGCGGTACAATGGCTCTTCGCTCAGTTGTTTTTTCTCAAGATCAAAAGCATAAATCAAACGCAGGGTACGCGCGTCAGGTGCTGCCGGTTTGCTTTTCGCCGCGATGAGCAGGCGATCGTGTCCGGCATCGTAGCAAAGCCCCTCGTTGTTCGCCGTCTGCAACAACAAGGTGTAATGTTTAACCACAGGGTTTGCCGAACGGAAATGCTGCCATTCCGTAAGCCGGCCATCACTTCTCAGTATATACAGCGTATTTCCGGCCAGGGTGAGTCCTTCAAAATCGCCGGTGCTATCGAACGCATGCCTCGAAATAATGTCATCCGTTCTGAAATCATAAATGAACACGATGCCCTGTTCATCCTGAACACAGGCCACACGGGAATCATCCACATCCGTAAGTCCTGAAACTTCGTTGAGCATGGGCGGTAGTTGACGATGGATGTTGGGCTGCTGCAGATTGTATTTAAACGCATGCTGACCTTTGGCAGCCGCAACCGTCAGCAACAGGAGGAGCGGGAGCCATCTCCTTAAAAGGGTGGAGTGGGAGACGGGCATCTTCATCGAAATCATTGTGCGGGATTGACGTATTTTCATTGGCCGACAGGAAGCAGATTGGCGTGGGTTACAGTTTGATGCAGATGTTCTTTTCTTCCGTGAAGAAGTGAAGCGCTTCAAAACCGCCTTCCCGTCCCACGCCGGATGCTTTCATGCCTCCGAATGGAGTGCGCAGGTCGCGCAGCAGCCAGCAGTTCACCCATACGATGCCGTTGTGCAGGCGGGCAGCTACCCTGTGTGCCCGTGTGAGGTGCTGGGTCCATAAGGTGGCGGCCAGTCCGTAGCTGGTGCTGTTGGCATAGCGCAGCACTTCTTCTTCTGTGTCAAAAGGCTGCAATGTCACCACGGGCCCGAAAATTTCTTCCTGGTTGGTGCGGCAGTCGTAGGGGAGTCCTTCGATCACGGTCGGCTCGATGAAATAGCCTTCCGCATGGATACCGCCCGCCTGAATTCTATTGCCGCCGCTGAGGATTTTTCCGCCTTCGTGCCGGGCCAGGTCAATGTAATGCAGAATTTTTTCCATGTGTGGCCTGGAGACGATAGCGCCCAGCCAGTTGCCGTCGTCGAGAGGATCCCCCGTCTTTAATTTCTTCACCTCGGCCAGAAAGGCTTCTTTGAATGGTTCATAGAGCGGCCTCTCAATAAAAATCCGCGAGCCGCAGAGGCAGATCTCGCCCTGGTTGGCGAAGGAGGAGCGCACGGTGGTTTTAACCGCCTTTTCAAAATCGCAGTCGGCGAAAATGATGTTCGGGTTTTTCCCCCCCAGTTCCAGTGACAGTTTCTTGAACATCGGCGCGGCGATGCGTGAAATTTCCTCTCCGGTTTTGGTACCGCCGGTAAAGGAGATCGCTTGTATTTCCGGATGTGCCACGATGGCTTTCCCGACTTTGGTCCCGTAACCGTGCACGATGTTCAGGACGCCGGGAGGGATGCCCGCCTCCACGGCCATTTCCGACAGCATGTAGGCGGTCATGGGGGTGATCTCGGAGGGCTTCGCCACCACGCAGTTGCCGGAAGCCAGGGCCGGCGCTATCTTCCAGCTGAAGAGGTAAAGGGGCAAATTCCAGGGAGAGATGCAGCCTGCAATGCCGATAGGGGTGCGCAGCGTGTAATTGATCGCCACATCACCCATGGCATGGGTTTCTGTCGACAGATGCAAAGCCGCGGTGGCATAAAAATGGAAGTTGGATACCGCGCGTGGTATATCCACCGTGCGGGCTAACCATACCGGCTTACCGTTATCTATCGATTCAGCCACCGCAAAGCGTTCGAGGTGCTTTCCGATGAGTTCGCTCAGGCGCAGCAGCAGGGCGGAGCGGTCTTCGCTGCGCATCCCGCTCCATGCCGGGAAGGCCTTTTTCGCGGCCTGTACGGCTGCTTCCACATCGCGTTCATCGCTGTCGGGAATCAGGCTGTATACCTGTCCGGTGGCCGGGTTGTAATTATCAATATAGGTTCCGGATTGGGGATCCGCGAATTTCCCGTTGATGTAATTCTGAATTTTCTGCATGAAGCGGTCTAAGAAGTTGTAAAGCTAATGATGCTTTTGCAGCGGAGATTCTGTCCGGCATCTTTTTTCGGCCGGTCCTGTCGTCCTCTTTTTAGCCAACTTCTAATTCCTTGTATTTCAATGCGCCTGAACTTCGCTTGTGCAGGAGGAAAGAATGTGTTAACTTGCCTCATCACGGAGCTCCCTGCCTCCTTCCGCCGCTTTTTTCCGGCTGCTGATCCTATGCAAAACCAGTTGAATACAACCGCGCTGTGGCTCTGCCTTCTCTTGACGGCGGTTGTTTGCACGCTGAGTCCGGCACAGGTACAGGATCCGGTGAAGCTCATGGCCTACAACCTGCTGAATTATCCCGATGCGGGCAATCCGGCGGCCGATACCGCTCTTCGCCATCCGTATTTCAGAACGGTGATTGCCGCCGCCGATCCCGACATCCTCGTCGTGGAGGAACTCAATTCGCAGGCAGGCCTCAACGCTTTTCTGAACAAGGTGATGAATGCCCAGGCTAAGGTTTACGGAGTGGGGACGTATATCAACAGCTACGATACCGACCGCGGAATTTTTTTCAGGACCTCCAAATTTCAGTTCATTTCAAACACGCCTATTGCCACCGGACTGCGGGATATCAACGAGTTCAGGCTCCTGCATCTGGCCAGCGGAGATACCCTGCGTATCTATGCCGTTCACCTCAAGGCCAGCACCGGCATCAGCAATGAACAGCAAAGGGCATCGGAGGTGGACAGCCTGCGGAAAGTAACCAACAGCCTGCCGCCCGGATCCGATTTCATTGTATGTGGTGATTTTAATATTTACGGCAGCGGCGAGGCCGCCTACCAGAAATTGCTGCAGGTCCAGCCCGGTAACGAAGGACATGTTTACGATGCACTGAACCTGCCGGGCACCTGGAACAATCCGGCCTACGCCCTTCATCACACCCAGAGTCCCCGCCTTCGCAGTTTCGGTGGCGGCGTCACCGGCGGACTCGACGACCGTTTCGACATGATTCTCTACTCAAAGGGAATCCATGATCCCGGTGGCCTGAGCTGTACACCGGGATCCCTGCTGGCATTCGGAAACGACGGGAATCATTACAACGACTCCATCCACCGGCCCCCCAATACCGCGGTGACGGCTGCCGTTGCGGAAGCCTTGCACCATGCCGCCGATCATTTGCCGGTGATGCTCACGCTGAATTTTACCGTTTCCGGTACCACAGCGGCGGACGCGGGCGTGCAGGCCTTTGTACAACCCGCCTCGTCCTGTCCTGATGATGAGGTGACGCTGCGTGTCAGGGTGAGGAATTACGGCCCTTCCCTCCTGAATTTCTCCACGCAGGTGCTGAGCGTACAACTCAGCGCCACTTCACCGGCAGGGGTGACCACTCCCTTTACCGCCGTTCTCAGCTCAGGATCGCTGGCGCCCGGCGCCGATACCCTGGTCACTTTCCAGCCCGCTTACAACATGACGCAGGGAGGCACTTATGTTTTTGAAGCCTATACCTCCATCGGTACTGGCGATGCCAATGCCGCCAACGATACCATGCCGGTATCCTATTTCACCGTTTCCGGTACCACACCGCCGGTACTCAGTCCGGCCGGCCCGCTGCAGCTTTGCGGGGGTAGTACATTAACCCTTAGTGTGAGCGGCGGAGTGGCGTACCTCTGGCCGGATGGTAGTACGGCCTCCAGCCTGCAGGTGAGCGCTGCAGGTTCGTATACCGTGACCGTGACCACCTCTTCCGGCTGCACTTCCGTACTCGGTCCGGTGCTGGTCACCCTGGCCTCCGCTCCGCAGAGCGATACCGTTTTTTATGAGCACATGGGATCGGTGAGTTCCACCACCTCCATTGCGACGCATGAGCTGAACAACGGCTTTCTGCGCGACGAACTGTTCATGAACGGGAATGCCGACGTCAGGAATACGCTGCCTTCCGCTACCTATGCAGGCGCCAGCGGAGCCGCCAATGTTTTCATCACCAACCTCAGCGGCCGCAACTTCCAGATCGGCGATATCAATACCTCCGCCAGGAGTAATGTGCAGCTCCATTTCGGCGTGTATAAAAGTACCAGTGCTTCCACCGGGGCTGATTTCAAAGTGCAATACAGCAGCGACGGGGTCAACTACAGCGATCTGCCTTACCCGGCGTTGCCGGCTGGCGCCGGCTGGTATTATCGTACCTGCAGCATTGGCATCCCCTCCGCCGCTAATCTGCGCATCCGCTTCCTGAACACCGGAACGGCTACCCAATACCGTGTGGACGATGTGCTGATGACGGCCACCCCCGCCGCGCAGATCAGCAGTACCGGAGGAAACACGCTGTGCCCGGGCGTACCGCTGGTGCTCAGCGCCGGAGCCGGCACCTCCTATCTCTGGAGCACCGGCGCCACCACCCAAAGCATCAGCGTGAGCGATACCGGCACCTATGCCGTCAGCGTTGACTGTCTCTCGTCCGACCCCTTTGTGGTGTATTCCTGTGCTTCTCCCGTGCTGAACCTCCGGCTGTACCTGCAGGGTTATTATTTGTCGGCAGGACAGATGCGGGCCAGGCTGTATGACAGCGGACAAAGCACGAATCCGGCGGCCTGCGACAGCATCCTTGTACAGTTGCGGGGTACCTCCGCACCTTACCCTGTAGCGTATGAAAGTCAGGTGCTGCTGGATACTTCCGGCCAGGCTTCCCTGGTCCTTCCGGCCGGACTGCTCAATCAATCTTTTTACCTGGTGGTGAAACACCGGAGTTCGGTGGAGACCTGGAGTAAAATTCCGGTGCTGATCGGTGCTGCCGGCCTTGTTTTTGATTTTTCCGCCCCCTGATTTTTCCCGGCTGATCCATCTGTTTTCAGGAGCTTTCGGGCCATGCCTGACCGCGCTTGGGAACCGCGGGGAGCAGGAAGGATGGACTAGCCTTTGGAAGGATTGGGCCCACCGATCCGAAAGTGCCTCCGTTTCTATATCGGTATCGACTATACGCCAGTTGTAGCGATGGATGATTGCGTTGGAACGAAGCAAAGTGGAATAGAAACGGACCTCTTAAGAAGGAGAGGTGGAGCAGGTGCAAAACATACATGCGTGCCTTCACTTCTTTAAAGATAGATCAATCAGTAAAGTGCCATTAAGCATTTATAATTGTATGCAAATGTTAAATACCGTAACTGAGCCGTAAGGAAAGGATGATTTCCTTTAATCTGCCGGTGTCCAGACTCATGCTTACAGCTTCATTATCTTCCCGCTCATTCTTTCCTTCTCCGATTGCAAAGAAACCATATACAAGCCGTTGGCCAGGCCTTGCATGCCGATTTCCGTGGTCACATACCCCCCGGGTATTACCTCAATTTTCTTCTCATACACCAATCTTCCTTCCAGATCAAATAGACGCAACCTCCCTGTTCTTCCTTTCAGCCCGGTGGCGTTTACATGCACCAGGTCCCATTCCCTGTTATACCAGGCCTGGAAGAAAACATCTTCTTTCCCGGGCTCCCCCAGGCCCACGCCAAGGGTATCGCAGGG
>JAEUTF010000025.1 GCA_016788185.1 Bacteroidia bacterium
GCGCAGCACGATCCGAATATTCCCTTCAGCGTTTTCAAAACGACCGGACTGGCCCGCATGAAGCTGCTCGAAAAAGTCAGCAGGATGGAGCCCCTCAGTTCCGAAGAGGCGGCCGAATTCAGCCGGGTGAAGGAAAGGGTGCGGAAAATCTGCGAGGAGGGTTATACCCGCGACGTGCGTGTTTTCATCGATGCCGAAGAAACCTGGATTCAGCCGGCCATTGACGAGCTCTGTACCCTGATGATGGAGCGTTACAACAAAAACAAGCCTGTCATTTACAATACCCTGCAGATGTACCGTCACGACCGGCTCGAATTCCTGAAGGAGTCGCACCGCAAAGCCCTGGAAGGAGGCTATTTCCTGGGGCTAAAGCTCGTACGCGGCGCCTACATGGAAAAGGAACGGGAGCGCGCGCTGGCTAACGGCTATCCCTCTCCGATACAGCCCGGAAAGGCGGAAAGCGACCGCGACTACGATGCGGCCCTCCTCTACTGCATCGAACACCTCGACCGCATCGCCATCTGCGCCGGCACCCACAACGAAAACAGCAGCCTGTACCTGGTGCAGCTGATGGCCGAACGCGGCATCGCGGCCGGCGACGAACGCATTTATTTTTCGCAGTTGCTCGGCATGAGCGACCACATCAGCTTCAACCTGGCCCGGGCGGGCTACCGGGTAGCCAAGTACGTTCCCTACGGTCCGGTATCGGCGGTGCTGCCCTACCTGACACGAAGAGCGCAGGAAAACACCTCCATCGCCGGACAGATGGGCCGTGAGCTTTCCCTGCTCACCGCGGAGATGAAGCGGAGAAAGAAAAAATAAGACGGGGCAAAGCATCGCTTGCTTCCGGCTCCTTCCTTTTTTCGTCCTTCCAAAAAAAGACCTGCTGCCTGCACCAGGACCTGTTTATTTTTTCGGATGCGATAGCATCATCCTGCCTTCCTTTCGGAGCATGGCCTGAGGCCCTTTACAGGTTTCAATGAAATCTTCTTTACATCCAAGCGGAGCCGCGATGAAGGCTACATCCGAAACCTGTATTTGGTATATTTGAAGTAGAAACCAAAACAATCCTCCTTCTACATGAAAAAGAAATGTATCCTGCTTACCCTCCTGCTCTGGGCCGGCCTCTCGTCGGGACTTTACGCCCAGAACTGGGTGGAGATGATGAAAGACCCCGATGTCAATTTTTACGATGTGCAGAAAGCCTTTAACCGCTATTATGTAAAAAAGGACCGGCAGATCGAAAGGCAGAAAAGAAGGATGTCGAAGCGCGCCAATGAGGGCGTACACGAGGAGGAAATTGAAGTGCCGGGCTTTGCCCAGTACAAACGTTGGGAATGGTTCATGGCGCCCCGGGTTTCCCAAAACGGTGAACGCTTTGACCCGGCCACCCCCTACCGGGAGTATGAAAAATACCGCCAGCAGCTGGGCACCGCCAACGCGGGCAACTGGACCCTGATCGGTCCCACCACCAGCATCCCCACCGGCGGCGGAGCCGGACGCCTCAACTTCGTGCGCTTTGATCCGACGGATCCCAACATCATTTATGTGGGATCGCCCGCCGGCGGCCTCTGGAAATCCACCAACGGCGGCCTGAACTGGTCGACCAATACCGATCAGCTCAGCCAGGTGATCGGCTGTACCGACATTGCCATTGATCCTACCAACACCAATGTCATGTACCTGGCCACCGGCGACGGCGACGGCGGAGATACCTATACGGTAGGCATCCTCAAGAGCACCGACGGGGGCCTCAGCTGGAACACCACCGGCCTCAGCTATTTCATGGCCAATACCCGGCAAATCAGCCGCCTGCTCATCGACCCGAACAACACGAGCACCCTCCTCGCCGCCACCTCGGCCGGCATTTTCCGGAGTACGGATGCCGGCGCCACCTTCAGCCTGGTGCAGCCCGGATCTTTCAAGGACATGGAGTTTAAACCGGGCGACCCCGCCACCGTGTACACGGCCGGCACCGAGTTTTTCCGCTCCACCAACAACGGGCAGACCTGGACCAAGATCACCACCGGGCTGGCCACCAGCGCCAACGTAGGACGTATGGCCATTGCCGTTAGCCCCCACGATGCCAGCTACGTGTATGTGCTGGCCGCGAAACCGGCCACCGACTATGGCTTTGAAGGCATTTACCGGTCGACCAACAGCGGACTGAGCTTTGTGAAGGTGACCACCAGCAGTCCGGCCAATGTGCTGGGATGGAATTCCAACGGAGGCGATACCGGCGGACAGGGCTGGTACGACCTGGCCATTGCCGCCTCGCCCGTCAACAAAGATGAAATCATTGTGGGCGGTGTCAACATCTGGCGTTCGACGAATGGCGGCAGCAGCTTTACTTTGAACGGACACTGGACCGGATCGGGCGCTCCTTACGTTCACGCCGATGTGCACGACCTCGTGTACACCAGCGGCACGACCTATTTCGCCGGCTGCGACGGCGGCATTTTCAAAACCACCAACGGCGGCAGCTCCTGGACCGACCTCAGCGATGGTTTGCAGATCGGACAGATGTACGGATTCGGACAGTCCACCAGCAACCCCAGCCTGCTTCTGCAGGGCTGGCAGGACAACGGCACCAACCGCTACAACGGAGGCTGGCAGCAGGTGATGGGCGGCGATGGCATGCTCTGCTTCATCGACTGGAACAACGACCAGAACATGTGGGGCTCGCAATACGAAGGCTCCCTCAACCGCTCCACCAACGGCGGCGCCAGCTGGAGTCCCGCCACCGGCGGCATCAACGAAACCGGCGCCTGGGTGACTCCCTGGAGCCAGGATCCTGTGACGGCCGGCACGATCTACTCCGGCTTCGTCAATCTCTGGAAGAGCACCAACGGCGGCGTCAGCTGGACCAAAATTTCGAATTTCAGCAATGCCAGCAACATGACCACCTTCACCGTATCGCCGGCCGACAACCAGGTCATCTGGGTTTCGAAACCCGGCGGTTTTTACAAGACCAGCAACGGCGGCGCCACCTGGAGCACCATCAGCAATGTGCCGCCCGGCACCATCACCGGCATCGCCTGCCACAACAGCGATCCCAACAAAGCCTGGATCACCTATTCGGGCTTCAACAACAGCAACAAGGTTTTCCAGACCACCGACCAGGGCCTCAGCTGGACCAATCTCAGCGGCTCCATCCCCAACATCCCCATTAACTGCATCGCCTATGAGAACAATTCAAACGACGGATTGTACATCGGAACCGATGTGGGCGCCTTTTACAAGGATGCCGGCATGAGCGTGTGGCAGCCCTTCTCCAACGGACTTCCCCATGTCATCGTTTCGCAGCTGTCCATCCACTATGCCAGCGGAAAAATCAGGGCTTCCACCTACGGACGCGGCATGTGGGAGTCGGGCCTGTACGTGCCCGGCAGCTATCCGCCGACCAGCGCCTTCGGCTCCTCCCTCCAGATTTCCTGTCCGGGGTCGGCGGTGCAGTTCAACGATTACTCGGCCGGACAACCCACTTCCTGGAACTGGAGTTTCCCGGGCGGCAACCCTTCTACCTCTACCCAGCAAAATCCGCTGGTGGTGTACAACAGCGCAGGCACCTACCCCGTCACGCTGATTACCGCCAACGCTAACGGCATCGACACTACGACCACCCTGAATTACATCAGCATCGCCTCCAGTTCACAGGCCGATCCGGTCACCAGCGGCGACGTACGCTGCGGACCCGGTCCCGTCAACCTCAGCGCCACGGGCTCCGGCACCGGCACCCTGCGCTGGTGGGACGCTCCGGGCGGTGGCAACCTGCTCAACACCGGCTCCAGCTACTCGCCCAGCATCAACGGCACCACCACCTTTTATGTGGACGAAGAACTGCCCCCGGGCATCACCGACTATACCGGAGAAGCCTTTACGGGCATCGGCGCCGGGGCCTATTTTACCGCCAACGACATCCGCGGCTTGTATTTTGACGTGCTGAACCCGATCCTCCTGCAATCGGTAGAGGTGTATTCCAATTCCGCCGGCAACCGCACCATCGAAATCATTGACGCGATGGGCAACACCTACGCCGACACCACCATTTTCATACCGGCCAGTCCGAGCAATCCCGTTACCGTCAACGTGAATTTCACCATTTACCCCGGCAACAATTATTTCATCAAATGCCGCGGCCTGGTGGACCTCTACCGCAATTCAGCCGGCGCCACCTACCCCTACACCAGCACCTCCGTCAACATCACGGGCAGCAATGCCGGAACGCCGGGCTATTACTACTTCTTCTACTTCTGGACGTACCAGGAAATCGCCTGCAACACCGGCAGAAGCGCCTGCGTGGCCCTCGACACCTGCTCCACACAGGGTCTTCCCGACCTGTTCAGCGCGAACGCCCTTGACGTGTATCCCAACCCGAGTACCGGTGTGTTCAGCCTGGAATTCAACGCGACGGTGCCCGACGATTACCAGGTCCTCATCAGCAATGCCATCGGTGAAAAGGTATTTGCCTACACCCTGCAGGACTTTGCCGGCGAACACCGGCGGAGCATCGACCTCAGCCACCTCAGCAAAGGCCTGTACCTGATCCAGGTTTCCAACGGCGAGAAAAGCATCAGCCGGAAGCTGAATGTACATTGATCCGAACCATTGTTAAAAACAAAGGCCGGCGAAAGACCGGCCTTTGTTTTTATGCGGCAAAGCGATCATCGGCACCTTTCCTTTCCCCATGTACAAAGCCTATTACCCGAAGGCGGAGAGCCGGAGAAAGAGAGGAAAGAGGGAACAAGGGGAACATGGGAACTATGGAAGT
>JAEUTF010000047.1 GCA_016788185.1 Bacteroidia bacterium
ACCCTCTTATAACCGGCCATGGCTTCGGTTTTCTTGGCCAGTCGTTCGAGTTCTTCAATCATCACCCCGCCATTGGGTAACCACAAGGGCAGGCCGGGACCTACGTCATCGTCGAACGTGAAAATTTCCATTTCCTTCCCGATCTTTCTGTGATCGCGTTTTTTGGCCTCTTCGAGCATGGCAATGTATTCATCCAGCTCTGATTTTTTCGGGAAACTGATACCGTAAATGCGGGTCAGCATAGGGTTGCTGGAATCATTCTTCCAATAAGCCCCGGCCACATTGGTCAGTTTGATCGCTTTGATATAACCGGTATGCGGAATATGAGGGCCGCGACAGAGATCTGTAAAATTGCCCTGGGTATAAAAGGTGATACTGCCATCTTCCAGGTTGCTCAGCAAATCAAGTTTGTACTGATCAGATTTTTCGGTGAAATAGGCCATCGCCTCCGCCTTGCCCATTTCCTTGCGTACATATGCATTCCCCTGCCTGGCCAACTCGGTCATTTTATCTTCGATCTTTTTAAGATCATCGGCCGAGAAACTCTGCCCGCCGAAATCCACATCGTAGTAAAATCCGTTCTGGACGGGGGGGCCTACCCAGAATTTAATACCAGGGTAGTAGAACTCCAGCGCTTCCGCCATCAGGTGCGCGGAAGAGTGCCACATCGTACTTTTTCCTTCGCTATCGTTCCAGGTTAAAAGGGTTAGGTGCGCATCTTCATGGATAGGCCGGTTCAGGTCACGGACTTCTCCATTGACCTTTGCCGCCAAGACGTTTCTCGCCAGTCCTTCAGAGATGGACCTGGCCACATCCATTGCGCTGCTTCCTTTCGGGTACTCGCGCACGGAGTTGTCGGGCAGGGTTATTTTAATGTTCATTTTTCTTTTCAGAGGAGTGCAAAGATAATTTAATTCGCCTGAATGAAGCGTAAAACAGGCCCCTCCGGCTTACAGGTTTACATGCATAATCAGACTGCTGTACCCCTCAAGTCTGAATCGTCCGGGTACGTCCGACAAGGCAGCGGCATCGCCGTACAGGATCTCAAAAAACACATGTTCTTCTTCATGTTTAAGGTAAATCTGCTCGCCCGAAAGGTTGTGCATCACCAGAACACGCTGCCCGGGGAGATCCCGGGTGAAAAGAACGAGGGAAGAATCTGCACATTCCACTGTACCCATTCTACCCTTGATAAGGGCCGGATGGCTTTTTCGGACCTGAATCAGGTTCCGGTAATGCTGATACAGGGAGCCGGAATCGTTTCGCTGTTCGTCCAGTGCCTTTATTTTACCGGGGGTATTGTGTCTTGACGCAATCCATCTGCTCTGAAGTGGGTGGTCCGCCCACGACCAGGGAAAGGGTTCACGGAGGTGTTCATCCGGTTTTTCTCCCATCATGCCCAGTTCTTCACCGTAATACAGAAACACTTCTCCGGGTAAGGTCATCAGGATCGATGCGGCCAGCCTTAGTTTGGCCGGATGTCCTTCCAGCCTGCTGGCAATGCGTACCTGGTCGTGGTTGCTCAGAAAGATGGAGTCGCTGGCGGATTCATCAACGGAATGGTAATATTCCTGAATTTCCTGTAACCATCGGGCCAGGCAATCGTGCCTTTCGTACTGGAGGGCATCCACGATGTGCCCGGCCAGTTCGAAATTGAAGGCACTGTGTAAGCCTCTCTTCAGGTAAGGTGCGATGTAGGCACAGCTTTCGGTTATTTCTCCGACTGTAAAAATTTCTTTCCCTGTTTTATCGATTGCTCTTCTGAATTCCTGCCACCATTTTGTATTTTCATTTTCACCTCCGGGAGGGTAAATATGCATGGCAGCGTCTAAACGCAGGGCATCTACGCCAAGTCCGATCCAATACAAAGCCACTTCTTTCATCGCTTTCCGTACCGCCGGCTCATCGAAATTGAAGTCGGGCATGCCTTTCCAGAAAAAGCCATAGTACAGTTCATCCGCGGGTCCTTTTTCCGGCTGGTGCCAATGCGATTTTTCATCCGCAGAAATCAGGTGGGCATTTTTCCATACAAACCAGTTCCGGTGATGACTTTGGTGGCTTTTGATCGCATGTTTAAACCAGGGGTGTGCTTCGCTGCAGTGATTTAAAACGAGATCCATCATGATCCTGATACCTCGCCGATGGGCTTCCTTGATCAGTTTTCTGAAATCCTTACGGTTCCCGAATTCAGGGTCCGTTTTATAATA
>JAEUTF010000088.1 GCA_016788185.1 Bacteroidia bacterium
CGATAAGTATCCCAAATCCGTCTTCAAAGGCAGCATTTCCGACATCTCCGCGGTGAATTTTGCAAAGGACGGTGTCTACCCGGTCAACTACAAAGGGGCGCTGACCCTGCACGGTGTAACCAAGGACATCGTCGGAAAAGGAAGCATGACTGTGAAAGGCGGAAAGGTGATTGCGCACAGCGACTTCATCATTCTCCTGGCCGATTATAAAATTGAGATTCCGGCTCTTGTAAAAGACAAAGTGGCGAAAGAAGTAAAAATCGTTGTAGATGCCGCATATGATAAAATGCAATAGGTCGTTCCGGCTGCTGGCCATCGTCACGGCGCTGTTCTTTTCCACACTGGCTTCCGCTCAGGACGATCTGTTGGGATTGCTGGGCGAAGAGACGCCGAAGAAGGAGTTCGTAAAAAATGCCTTTAAGGCCACGCGGGTCATCACCGGGCAGTCGATGGAACAGGTGGCGGCCGGCGTGCTCGATTTCCGCATTCTGCACCGCTTCGGTCGTGTGAACGGCGGACCTTCGGAAGCATTCGGACTGGATCAGGCCACCATCCGCCTGGGCCTCGACTATGGAATCAGCGACCGCATCATGATCGGAATCGGTCGCAGCAGCAACAAAAAGGAACTGGATGGTTTCATCAAGTACCGCATGATCTGGCAGGGGAAAGGAAAGGGATCCATTCCGTTTTCCGTGATCCTGATTTCCGGCGTCACCAAGGATGGCCTGAAGTGGGCCAACCCCGACCGCAACAATTATTATACCTCACGCCTGGCCTATTATCATCAGGTGCTGATCGGCCGTAAATTCTCCGAATCCTTCAGCATGCAGGTGATGCCCACCGCGGTACACCGTAACCTCGTTCCTGCCAAAACCGATGAACACGATATCTATGCGGTAGGTGCAGGAGCCCGCATCAAACTGACCCGCCGAATCGCCCTCAACGCCGAGTATTTTTACCTACTGCCTGATCAGTTGTCGTCCACCAATACGCACCCGCTGTCCATTGGCTTTGATATTGAAACCGGAGGACACGTGTTTCAGCTCCATTTTACCAATGCGCTGGGCATGAATGAACGCTCCCTGATTACCGATACCAATGGCAGCTGGGAAAAGGGCGACATCCATTTCGGATTCAACATATCAAGGGTATTTACGCTTTCGAAGCCAAAAACCTTCAGGAAGGAATAGCAGCATTTCTTCAGGGGAACGGAAAAATATTTTGAACCGGGGATGACCCGATTCGGGATTTACGTACGGGTCCCGGGAGGGCGGATGAGCCTGGCGTACGTTGCCTTTAATTCCTGAGCTACCTGCTGCGGGTTATAACGTGTACGCACCCACGCTCTTCCGTTTTCAGCAAGGCGGGTTCTTAATTCTGTGTCGTTTAAAAGAAGCAAAAGCTTGTTGTAAAAATCTTCTTCGTTGTTATCGCTCACCAGAGCACCTCCGGCCCGCTCCAGATCGCCGGCAATCTGTACCTCGCGGGTGATCAGCACCGGAGTGCCCCCTTCCAGCGCTTCGCACACCGTCATACCGAAATTTTCTGTGCGCGAGGGCAACACGTAAAGATCAGCACCCTGGTACAGCAGATTTTTTTCTTCACCCTGAATGAAACCGGTGAAGGTCACCTCACGGCTGATATTCAGTCTTTCGGTCAGCGCAGCGAGTTCCGCAGCATAGGGGCTGTGCCGGTCGCCGGTAACCAGTAAATGCATCGGGTACCCTTCCTTCTTCAGCCGGGCCACACAGCGTAAAATCAGCTCCGGCTGTTTGATGGGATGGAGGCGCGCCAGAAACAGCAGGATGCTGGCCTCTTCGGGAACAGGGTACTTTTCCCTGAGTCGCTTTTCTGCATCCGGAATCCGCGCTGTTTCCAGGATGATATACGGATTAATGAAACTGTTTCCGCTTACACCGAAGCCATTCACATTCCGGGTTTCTTCCTCGGTGGAACAGTGGATGCCGGCGGCACGCCGCAACAAGGATCGTTCGTTCTGAAAGAACAGCAGTTTTTTCAGGTAGCGATGCGAAATGGCCTGCGGCGCCAGCATGCCGTACGGTGTCATGATATACGGGATGCCGGATTTCTGCGCGCTGGAGGCGGCTGTCCAGGTGAGGTAGGAGAACAGGTAATGCGTATGCACCAGGTCGTACTGCCGGATGTGGGACTTCAGGAATTTTTTCGCGCCGGGCGTATAGATAAATTCTTTAAGGGGATACCGGAAGCGTGGCAGAAAGTAAGTGGGAATTCCTTCGTAGGAGGTCCACTCATGCAAGGGCACGTCCAGCCGCGTGTGGCCATGGTCGTCGGTGCTGAGCAGGCAGGCGTCCACACCGGAGTGGCGGAGCGCC
>JAEUTF010000092.1 GCA_016788185.1 Bacteroidia bacterium
CTGTTTCATAAATTTACTACGGGGCGGGGCCGGAGGCCCCCGGAAGATCAAGCATTTTTAAACGGATACAAATGTTTATGATACGGTTTTCTATTTTCTGTTTCATAAATTTACTACGGGGCGGGGCCGGAGGCCCCCGGAAGATCAAGCGTTTTTAAACGGATATAGATGTTTATTATCCAGCTTTCTATTTTCTGTTTCATAAATTTACTACGGGGCGGGGCCGGAGGCCCCGGATGACCGGTTTTTTCAGAAGATTCAGAAAGATTTTAGTGCAACAAGAGCCTGCTAACGGATGTAAATGTTTATGAAGCGATTGTTCCCTTGAATTCGGCTACATTTGAGCAAGGGTGGGGTTAGCATCCCCGGAGTATTCGGGAGTAAAACATTTATGATGAATTAGTTTCTGTGCCACAGGGTGTTTGTGAGCGAGAGGGTTCCCTTTTTCAAAATGCAGGCACGAAGTTCGAATCTGCAGGCCTCCATCGTCTGCTTACCCCCTGAGGTTTCTGTTCGGAAGCATTGCTTCCCCCATATATGTAAACACTATGGGCAGCACACTACGTTTTCATGACTTTCTTTTATCAACCATTCCTGTTAAATAATATTATAGTAACATGCTGCTTGACCTCAGGCGATAAATTCGCAGGAGTATTCTTCGTGTATTGATCAGGTTTATGCAGGTGAGATGGGGTTTTATTATCATCACATGGGTGTTTTTCACGCATGGTGGCTATGCACAAAGTGCCTGGCCCGGGCCTGCAGTTGCTGATGCTACGATTCTTTCGGATTCCATACTCTTTTATGAACGACCCGGTTCACAAATCCGGCAGCCCTCCATGTTTAATGGTTCTGCAGATCCGGAAATGTTTGCGTATATCCAGGCCAATGGTCCCACCACCTTTTGTCCCGGGGGTTCCGTGCTGCTCAGCGCTTTCGGCGGACCTGCCGGAGCGACGTATATCTGGACAAGCGGTCAAACCACAAAGTCCATCCAGGTGAATAGTTCCGGTGTGTATGGGGTCACTATCATTGCCAATAAGAGTAAAAGCGTTTCCATCGCTGCACCCATCACCGTTACGGTGGCCTCCCTGATTACCGATCTGGACCTGAACGGGGTGGTGAATGTGCTCGACTACATGCTGTTTGTCGGCGTTTTTAATGTGAGTTGCCCCACTTGTCAGGAAGATTTTAACGGAGATGGTTTTGTGGACATACAGGATTATCTGATCTGGGTGGCCGATATCTTTAAAAGTTGCCACTAAAGCGTTCCAGCCTTTCTTTTTTCTGCGCTTTGGCAAAGTATGATCTGTGGTATGATATGGACGGTTTAATTCCTTAACATTTAACTCACGGTATTGTAAACTCTTGTAAACATCTTCGCTGCTGCTTCAATCTATATTTGTAAAAAGTCAGGAACCCAATGAAAAAGAACTTTAAATATGTCCTCCTGTTGCTTGTCACTGTGCTGACCGTTCAGGCAAAGGCTGGAAAACGAACTGCGGGGGTAGAGCGTAGTGCAGGTGAATGGTTTTCTGGCAAGGAGGATCTTTACACGGTTCCCTTGAATCAGGTGACGATTGATTCAACCGATACGATTTATTTCGATATGTCGGGTTTGCTTTACACCGGGACCCATGTAGAACTGCCCGTCTACTTTAATTCCGATGATCCGGTTTATTCCTTCGATTTTTCACTCCGGTTTGATCAATCGAAAATGATGTATGATACCATCACCCTGGCACCCGCGGCGGCCGGTTACCAGGCTGCCTCGTATCTCAACCCCAATGATTCTATCGTCAGGCTGACTTCAAATCATCTGGTGGCGATGCCGGTGCTGACTCCGATTGTCTACATTCATTTCGATATGCTGAACGGTGCCGTATTGGATTCAAATGATATTTTTACCTTGAAGGGATACCTGAATGGAGATGCCTGCAGCGAATCCATTGTCGCTCCGCAAACCACCGGAGTCCATGAAATGCTCTCCGCGCATTTGGTAAAGTTGTTTCCCAATCCGGTTACGGAATATCTGACTATACAATCGGAGGTAGACGCCACAGCGGATCTGTTTGATGCATGCGGAAAGCGGTATTGGTCAGACCTGCGCATACAGGGTGGCCGTTCAGTCCAGGTTAACCTGAGCGGATTTCCGGCAGGATTTTATATGATTCGTTTGACCAGCGACGATGGATCCGTGTATTCCGAAAAAATTCTGCTGCGCTGATTTTCTTTTACTTCGCTGATCATTACACCGGGTTTCATGACCTGATTTGCAATGGTTCATCACCTTGTGTATAAGGCGAAGGGCAATCATGGGATCACCTGGTACCGAAATTCAAATACTATTTTTGGGGATGGAAGCGCCGTAAAGCGCTTCTCCGATGGCTAAGGTGTTCAGATATAAATCATTGAATTTTTCATTGTAGTATCATCGGACAGGCAGAAAGGCTTGAGCCGGGATCCGGAATTTTAATTATTTTTATTTCCGGAAAATCGTATGAAAAAAATTACATGCCTCCTGCTGGTCGTCTTCCTCGCCGCCTGCAGCGCAAAAATGAATCCAACTCAGAAGGATGTCGACCGGGTATCCTCAAGGTATGAAGGCTATACCCTCGAAATGCTGTTGGAGGGTAAGCAACTGTACGAAGCCAATTGCACGCTTTGTCACAAGTTGAAGTCGCCGAAGGATTACAGTGAGGAAAAACTAAACAAAGTGGTTCCTGCCATGGTAAAGAAGCTGCACAAGAAAAAAGGCAGCGAAGTCCTGGATGCCGCCGCGCAGGAATCAATACTACGTTACCTGGTTACCATGTCAACCCGCTGATCTTATCTGACCATGGAGACCCTGTCATTTTCCATGCAGCGTACCTGTTCCATTCTGGAGGCCACGCCCGGCATTTTGGAGAGCTATCTCGGCGTCATATCACCAGATTGGTTGACGGTGCGTGAACACGAGAAGGCCTGGTCACCGTTAGAAATATTGAACCACCTCATACTGGGTGAAGAGACCGACTGGATCCCCCGGGCTTTGATCATGTTGTCCGACGCTGAAGACAAATCCTTTGAACCCTTTGATATGGAAGGGCATTTGTTGGCCGGGGCCGCGGTTCCGGTTGAACAAGGGCTTGCGCGCTTCCGGCAGCTGCGTCACGAAAACCTGCAACAACTGATGTCCTGGAATCTGTCGCCGGAAGATCTGGAGCGGACAGGCCTTCATCCCGAACTGGGAAGAGTGTATCTCCGGCAGCACCTGGCCACCTGGGTGGTGCACGACCTCAGTCACCTGGCACAGCTCGCCCGAACCATGGTACGTGCCTATGGGGAGCATACAGGTCCCTGGAAAAAATTTCACTCCTTACTCCGGTAACACCCACTGACGATGAAAGAAGCAGAACTGCTGGCAGAAATGCTCGACCATACGCGACAACTTACCCGCTTTTATCTCAAGCACACTGCGGACATCGATCTGCAGAAGCGTTTTGAGATCGGCGATTTTCAAACCAACTCCGTGCATTGGATTGTTGCGCACTTGTCCTGGGCGGAATGGGCGCTGACCTTGAAAGCGCTCGGCAGTGATGTTTCCCCCGCACCCTGGTTTACACTTTTCAAGATCGGCGCTCCGGCACCGGATCCCGGTCAATTTCCGCCCTATGAGGAGGTGCGCCGTGTTTTTGATGAAACGCATGCCACAGCCCTTGCGCACATCCGTAGCCTGGAGGATGCAACACTCAAGGAGGAGAATGAACTCGGCATGTCCTTCGGCGGAGGAAAGGAAAAAAGGATGATCATCCAGCACTGCATCCGGCACGAGGGCACCCACACCGGTCATCTGGGATGGATCCTTAGGATGTCGGGTAAAAAGGTGATCTGATTCGGGAAAGACGCCGTTGACACTGTAAACGGAATCGCGGCAGACGGCTTTGCTTTTCAACCGGAGCCGGTTGAAATGTTTTTTCCTGTTCGCTTCGTAATTTTTTGAACTTTGCTTCAGCGTCCGGATGCCAAAAAGAAAAGCTCAGTTTTATTTAATGTCCTTCCTTAAACATGACCTTAAGGCTGGCATCACTGTTTTTTTTGTGGCATTGCCGCTCTGTCTCGGGGTGGCGCTGGCGTCCGGCACCCCTGTGTATTCGGGCCTCATCGCCGGCATCGTCGGCGGACTAATCGTTTCCATCATCAGCAAATCAGAGTTGAGTGTGAGCGGCCCGGCCGCGGGACTTACAGCCATCTGCTTCAACGGCATTCAGGAGATGGGTTCCCTGCACTTGTTTTTCCTGTCGGTATCGTTAGCGGGTGTGCTGCAATTTACCCTTGGGAAACTGAAGCTGGGTGAATTCACCCACTTCATTCCTTCCGCTGTGATCAAAGGCATGCTCGCGGCCATCGGTATTATTCTCGTGTCGAAGCAGATTCCCTTGCTGATCGGTTATGACCAGCCTGATTTCTGGACCAACGAACTGGTGAATGTGTTCACCTTCAGTCATGGCTTTGAGAGGGTAGAAGGGCTGCTGGACCGCATTTCTCCCGGTGCCATCTTTCTGGTACTCCTGTCGGGCAGCATCCTTTACGTGTGGAAAAAATATCTGGCGGCAAAGCTTCCTTTCATTCCCGCTTCCTTCATCACGGTGACGGGTGGTGCCGCGCTGGCGGCCTTGTTGCCGCTCCTCTCGGCAAACCTTCGCCTTGATGCGTCCCTCTATGTAAATGTACCGGCGGATGTACTGAAACAAATCAGCATCCCGGATCCGGGGGCTCTTTTTTCCGGTGTACTGATCTGGAAGTATGCGGTGATCATAGCCGTGGTGGCCTCGCTGGAGACCCTGCTCAGTGTGGAGGCCATTGACAAGATCGATCCCTATAACCGCATCACGCCGCAGAACCGGGAGCTCATGGCACAGGGTACCGGTAATTTCATCAGCGGCCTGCTGGGCGGCATTCCGATCACGGCGGTGATTGTACGCAGTTCGGCGAATGCCGAGGCAGGCGGAAGAACCCGTCTTTCCTCCATCACGCACGGTTTGTGGCTGCTCCTGGTGATACTCTTTGCGGTTCCGCTGGTCAACCGGATACCCTATTGTGTGCTGGCGGTGATCCTGATCCGTACCGGCATCAACCTGGCCCGTCCGGCCTTGTTTGTATCGGTGTACAAACAGGGCCGTGAGCAGTTTCTCCCCTTTATTGTAACGGTGGTGGCGATCCTTCTTTCGGATTTGCTGATTGGAGTAGGCATCGGACTGACCTTCGCCATTTACTTTATTATTAAACATACCTACAAGGCGGGTTTCGTAATGCAGGAGAGACGGGAGGGACATTATACCCATTACGTGATAGAAACCGCCATGAACGTGAGCTTTCTGAACAAGAAAAAGTTCAGGGATACCCTGGATGCCATTCCGGCTTACAGCGTGGTGGAAATCGTCACGCCCGAGCAGGTCTACATCGACCACGACATTCTGGAGATCCTGCATCAGTACAAAGCAAAGGCCCGTCAGAGGCACATTGACCTGATCATGCGGGGTGTGCCGGATGTGGATACGCTGATGATCACCGGCCATTGAGGGGCACGGTCGCTACAACATGGAAATTGTTGGTGTAAAAGAAGTGTTTTTCTACTGCACAATGAACCAGGGATTCAGCAGTTCGCTCTTGTTGTAAATGACAGCCGAGCGATCGCGGGCATTGACAACGGAAAAGCCGGCGGAGTTGGCAATGGCCTGGCCAGCGGCGGTATCCCATTCCATGGTGGGTGCAAAGCGCGGATATACGTCGGCGGCGCCTTCTGCCACCAGGCAGAGTTTAAGGGAGCTGCCTTTGGAGATCATTTGCAGGTTGCCGTGTTTTTTGCGCAGCTCTTCGATAAAACCGGCGGTTTCCTCGCTCATGTGAGAGCGGCTGGCCACCACCGTGAAGGGCCTGTTTTCATCCCGGATGGGCAAACGGTGTCCTGCTGCGATGAGTCGGTCGGTGACGTGCTCCGATTGGATCAAATGGCTGAGATAGTCGATGTCGGCTTCCGTTTTGTAAGCGCCGCAACCCTCGCATCCGAAATACAAGGTGTCTATCACCGGCGCGTAAATCACCCCCAAAACAGATCTTCCGTTTTTTATGAGGGCGATGTTTACCGTGAACTCCCCGTTTCTTTTGATGAACTCCTTGGTGCCATCCAGCGGATCCACCAGCCAGAACAGATCCCACTGGTTGCGTTCTTCAAATGGAATGGTCTTTCCTTCCTCGCTGAGCAAGGGTAAGCCAGAGGCCTGGAGAACCTGAGCAATTTTTTCGTGCGAACGCTTGTCAGCTTCGGTTAAAGGGCTTTTGTCATCCTTCAACTCTACACTGAATTCACGGGCGTAAACGTCCTTGATCTCCCTGCCGGCCAATACAGCCGCTTTGAGGGCGATGGATAAAAACTGCTGATAATTTTCCATGGTACTTCGCTGAAGCGCTTTTACCGCTTATACGATCATTCCGGCCCCTACGGTTTCATTGGTCGCTTCATCAATCAGAATGATGCTTCCGGTATGCCGGTTTTTCCGGTAGGAATCAAAGAAAAGGGGCGCGGTGGTTTTCACGGTAAGCCGTGCAATGTCGTTCATGCCGATCTCCTTGTCTTCCTCGTTCCGGTGCAGGGTGTTGATGTCAACCTTGTAGCGGATGTCCTTGATGATGCAACGGGCATCGCGGGTGGTATGGCGGATGGCGTATTTACCGCCGACATTGATTTTGCTCTGGTTGAGCCAGCAAACCATCACATCAAATTCCTGGCTGGCATTCGGTACATTGTTTTCCCGCACAATCATGTCGCCGCGACTGATGTCCACATCCCGGTCGAGGGTGATGGTGACCGACATGGGAGCGTAAGCCTCTTCTATCTGGTCGCCGAAGAGATCAATGCTTTTGATGACGGCGCTTTCTCCGTTGGGCAATACTTTGATTTTATCACCCGGTTTGAAGATACCGCTGGAGATACGGCCGGCATAGCCGCGGTAGTCGTGGTGCTCGGTTTGCTGCGGGCGAATGACGTATTGCACCGGAAAACGGCAGTCAATGTGATTTTCGTCGCTGCTGATGTGCAGGTGTTCGAGCAGGTACATCAGGGTGGGACCCTGGTACCAGGGCATGTTTGCGGATTTGTCCACTACGTTATCACCCTTCAGCGCGCTGATGGGAAGAAAGTGTACATCCTTGATATCAAGTTTCGACGACAGGTGTTTGAACTGATCCACCACCTTGTCAAAGGCTTTCTCCGTGTAATCCACCAGATCCATTTTATTGATGCAGATGATCAGGTGAGGAATCTGCAGCAGGGAGGCAATGAAGGAGTGGCGGATGGTTTGTTCCAGCACGCCTTTGCGCGCGTCCACCAGGATCAGGGCCGCATTGGCGGTGGAGGCGCCCGTTACCATGTTCCGGGTGTACTGAATGTGCCCGGGCGTATCGGCGATGATGAACTTGCGTTTCGGGGTGGCAAAGTAACGGTAGGCCACATCAATGGTAATACCCTGTTCGCGTTCAGCCTTCAGCCCGTCAACCAGGAGGCTGAGGTCCACATGCTCAAATCCACGCTGCTGGCTGCGTTGTTCGATGGCCTCCAGCTGATCTTCAAATATCTGTTTTGAATCATAAAGTAAACGACCGATAAGCGTGCTTTTCCCGTCGTCCACGCTGCCGGCAGTGGTAAAACGCAGCAGCTCCATGTTCATGTAACCTTCTTTGCTGAAATCACTCATGATTATTCCTGAATTTTTTTAAAGGATGAAAAAGTGCCGGACGATTCCGCTTCATTTTCTTCTTTCCTTTTCTTCTGTTGTGCTGATCTGTGTTGGGTGTGCATGCCGAAGCGGGATTTGCAGGGCATACCGGTAATCAAGTACTGGTTAGAAATAGCCCGCCTTCTTCCGGTCTTCCATGGCGGTTTCACTGCGCTTGTCATCCGCCCTGGTACCGCGTTCGGTGGTTTTGCTGGCCGCCACCTCGTCGATGATTTCTTCAAGGGAGGCAGCGGGGGATAGTACCGCGCCGGTACAGGTCATATCGCCGATGGTACGGAAGCGCACCGTCATTTCTTCTGCTTTTTCGGTATCCCTTACCGTTATAAACTCGGAGTTTGCCAGCAGCATGCCGTTGCGGTCCACCACTTCCCGGCGGTGTGAGAAATACAGGTTCGGGATGGCGATATCTTCCAGGGCAATGTACATCCATACATCCATCTCGGTCCAGTTGCTGAGCGGGAATACCCTGAAATGTTCCCCCTGGTGTTTGCGGCCGTTGAGCAGCATCCACAATTCCGGACGCTGGTTTTTAGGATCCCATTGCCCGAATTCATCGCGGTGGGAGAAAAACCGTTCTTTGGCTCTCGCTTTTTCTTCATCGCGCCGGGCACCGCCCATGGCAGCATCCACCTTCAGCTCTTCCAGGGCATCGAGGAGGGTAATGGTCTGCAGCATATTGCGGCTTGCATTGGGCCCTTTTTCTTCTTTTGCACGGCCTTTATCAATGGAGTCCTGTACATACCGTACGAGGAGGGTTGCACCGATCTTTTCTACCAGTTTATCCCTGAAAGTGATGGTCTCGGGGAAATTGTGTCCGGTATCAATGTGCAGCAAGGGGAAGGGAATGCGCGCCGGGTAAAAGGCTTTGCGGGCCAGGTGCGTCATCACAATGGAATCTTTACCACCCGAAAAGAGCATGACGGGACGCTCAAACTGCGAAGCTGCTTCACGAATGATGTAAATGGCTTCCGCTTCTAATTCACGAAGGTGATTTAAATGATATAATATCATCCTTTTTTAAGGTTTAATGCGATTATACGTAAAGGAGAGAATTTGGTTCACACAGGTTTCCAGGTCATTACGGTCGGTGTGAACGGTGATTTCAGGCTGTAAGGGGGCTTCGAAGGGCGATGAAATCCCCGTAAAGTTAGGGATTTCTCCCCTGCGGGCCCTGGCATAAAGGCCTTTTACGTCTCTTTGTTCGCAAATCTCTAAGGGACAATCTACATGTATTTCAACGAATTCTCCCTCTGCCAGTAAGGTCCGCACGCGTTCCCTGTCCTCCCTGAACGGGGAGATAAATGCGGTCAGGACAATGATACCGGCATCCACAAAGAGTTTAGCCACCTCGCCGATCCTGCGAATATTTTCACGGCGTCCTTCTTCCGTAAAATCAATGTTGCTGTTGAGTCCGTGGCGGATGTTGTCACCGTCCAGTAAATACGTTTTGTAGCCCTGTTCAAAAAGTTCCTGCTCCACCCGGTCGGCCAGCGTCGATTTGCCGGAGCCGCTCAGGCCGGTAAACCAAAGCACCAGCGCCTTCTGCTTCAAAAGTTTTTCTCTGTCTTTCCGGCTGATTTTATAGGACTGTTGAACCACGTTGGTGCTTTTCATCAGAAATCGCGCTTAGTTTTTTTAATTTTTTTTCCGTCGTTTTCAAATCATGTTGTACCACCAGGCAATGCCGAAAATGGTCATCGCCATATAAATAAAGGTGGGGATGATGCCATAACGGATATAGTCGGCAAAACGGTATCCTCCCGGCCCAAACACCATCAGGTTGGTTTGATACCCGAAGGGTGTGATGAAGTCGGCTGAACTGGCAAAGGCGATGGTCAGCAGGAGCGGAGTCATGTCGTGAATGCCGAGCTGTTGTCCTGTGGCCACCGCAATGGGGAAGGTAATGGCTACCGCGGCGGCATTGGTGACGAACATGGTGAGGATATTGGTGACCAGGTACAGCCCCAGCAAGACCCCCATCGTATCATGCAGGTTAGAGGTAAGGCCAATCACCTCGCGCGCAAAAAGCTGGTCGGCGCCGGAGTTGGAGATGGCTTTGCCCACCCCAATGGCCATGGCCAGCATGACCATCAGTTCAAGATCCAGCGATTTTTTGACGTCTTCCACATTCAGCAAACCCGTCAGGGCAATGGTGCCGGTGATGAGGAACAAAGACATGAAAAGGCTCATCATGTCACAGGCTTCCAGGATGAAGGCCGCCGCAATGGCCATCAGTATCCACTTGATCATGATTTTGTCGCCGTGGTTGATTTCACGTCGTTTGGAAACAAGGATGAGATCGCGGCTTTGCTCCGCGCGTTTCCTGAATCCTTTGCCGCCGACCACCAGCAGGAGGTCGCCGTTTCGCAGTTCAATGTCCCCCACTTTTCCGCTGATCTTCTCTCCGTCGCGGTTAACCGCAATGATGCCGGCATCGTACATCTCCCGGAAATTGGTTTTGTTAACCGGCTTGTTGATGAGTGAGGAATTGGGGGCGATGATGGCTTCGATCACCTCCACCTTGCCGGTCATGGGGTATTCCGAAAAATCGGCAGGTACCAGTTCCGTCTGGGTGTTGAGCAGGTCAATGACCGTATCAATTTCTCCGGCGAAAATCAGAATATCGTTGGGCTCAATGACGTCTTTCGGAGATACCGGAGCGATGGTTTTATTGCCCCGGATGATCTCCACTACATAAAGTCCGCGTAACTGACGCAATTTATTGTCGTCAATCGACTTGCCTACATAGCCCGAGGTGGGCGGCACCCTGGTTTCGATGAGGTATTCGCGGGTATGCTCTTTGAAATCGGTGAGGGCATCGGTCCGGTCGGGCAGCAGCCGCTTGCTCATCACAATAATATAGAGGACCACCAGCAGCATGATCGGTAATCCGATCGGCGTGAAATCAAACATCTTCAGCGGTGGCAGTCCCGCATCCGTAGCCAGGCCGCTTACCACCAGGTTGGTGGAGGTGCCGATGAGTGTGACGGTACCACCCACGATCGCCGCCATCGACAAGGGCATCAAAACCTTGGAAGGATTGATCTGTTTTCTTTTGGCCCAGTCGTATACATAGGGCATCATCAGGGCCACCAGGGGGGTGTTGTTTACAAAAGCCGAAATACCGGCCACGGAGGTACTCATCCTGAACAGGAAAGCACGGTAACTCAATCCAGGCCTGAAAAGGCGGTAAATGGAGTAATCCAGGGCCGCCGATCGCTTGATGACATCGCTGATGATCAGCAGCAGGAAAATAACGGCAATCTGCTCGTTCGCAAAACCACTCAGCGCCTCTTTGGGCGTAATGATTTGCGCGGCCATCAATACGGTAATGGAAACCACAAAAACCATCACCGGCTTGATGACCTCCTTGTACAGTGCGAGCACCATACCCAGGATCACCAGGCTGACGATAATGATTTTAGGGTCATTCATGCTTCAAAGATAGTCTCCGTGCGCTAACATCTCAGCTGTTTTCCAGCCAGCCCGGTAAATTGGTATAGCCCCGTTCCTTCAGCATGCTTTTAAGCGACTGGTTATAGGGTTTGTAAAGTTCACTTAGAAGTTTGCCGCTGCGTTCATCTACCTTTTCACCTTTGGATGCAGCAGCGTTGAAGAGGTAATAAAAAGACCGGAGTTTCTTTTTGAAAGCATGGTTCCTTCTCCAGAACGCTTCCAGTTTCCTGTTGATACGAAGGATGAATTTGTGAACCGCCTTGTTTTTATAATAGACCGTCTTGTTTTCTACGGTGAAATCCTCGGGCTTGTACCGGTCTGCCGGCAATCCCAGCCACTGGCAGATCTCGCCGGTGAGCTCCATGGGCCTGTTTTTCAGGTCGTCGAAGAAAACCACCTTCAGGTTATCCCCGAATCTGTTAAACCAGTCCTCCAGGTAATCGCTGTAAAATCCTTCGCGCACCCCGCGGGTGAAATAATCCTGTTTCGTCTGGTCGTGGATGCCTTCCAGCGATTTACGGATAAAGGTGGGCATATCCACGGGTTCATCCAGCATCGCCTTGGAACGGATGTGGTTGTAGAAAGAGCCCAGCCGGTCGACCGGCTCGCGGAGAATCATGATGATTTTGCTGGGGCCGCAATGTTCCAGAATGGCATCCGCAATTTTATCTTTCCCGTATAAATAGCTCGGACTGGCTTCCATTACGTAGCGTTCGTGCTGGCAATGGGTAAAATAGGAGTGGTACTCTTCCAGCGGAGGCAAGGGTCCACCGTCGCGCAATGGCATGAAATAGCCGATTTCCTTGATCCTGGAGGCGCAAATATCGGGGTGCTTCGACAGGTAGACGAACAGCGAAGTGGTACCGGCTTTGTGAACACCTCCAATGATAAGATTCGGTAATCGTGATTGCATATGGCTCTGATGGACGTATACGGTCTTCGCTGAATTTTGTTCTCTAAATGAAAGGGAAATTTCTTCTGCGAAAATAGTAATGTATCCCGGCTTCATCCCTTCTTCCGGTGCGGAATGTGTGATTTGTTCAGCCGGCTATTTTACCCGTTCAACCCTTCTTTTTTCCTGAAGAACACTCTTTTCAAACTCTGAAAGTGCCCGTTTCACTAATTTCGTATGCATGGGAGAATATGCTTTGGCTGAAACTACAGGATCTTTCCGGGTCGTGCAGCGTTTTTTCCGGAGGTTCAAATATTACTTCCACGGGCCCGGCTATGTGATCTTTTTATGCTGTTTTCTTTCATCTGCCTCCCATGCACAGCAAAGAGATCGCTATTTCATTGCTTCTTCGAAAGTTAAATTCATTTCAAAAGCCAGCCTGGAAACCATCGAAGCCGTTTCTACGGAGTTGAAGGGGGTGATTGATACCGATACCCGTTCTTTTGCATTTACCGTACACAACAATTCCTTTGAAGGCTTCAACAGTCCGCTTCAAAAAGACCACTTTCATGAAAATTACCTCGAATCCGGGAAAAATCCGAATTGTACCTTCAGTGGTAAAATCATTGATGAAATTGACTTTAGCAGAGACGGCACCTATCCGGTGCGTGCAAAAGGCATTTTAGTGATCAAAGGGATAGGGCAGGAACGGATCATCAAGGGAAGCATCAGCATCAAAGGCACCGACCTGTTTCTTTCGGCGGATTTATCCGTCCTGCTCAGCGATCATGAAATCAGGATCCCCCGTATCGTGCAGCAGAAAATAGCACCCGAAATAGAGGTGAGCATCCAGGCGAAACTGAAAAAGGAGGTGCAGCGATGAGAAAAAACTGCATCCTGCTGGTTTTTCTTATTCTGGCTTTCACCGCGAAGGCCCAACGTCCCTTTTTTAAGGAGTTGCGGCTGGATGTTCAGAACGACAAGGTAAAAGCCAATACGCTTTTCCAGTCTGCCGACGGGTTGATCTACGTCGGTACCGACCAGGGATTGTACATCTACGACGGATTTGATTTTGATCTCTTCGATCTCCCCGAAGCGATAAGTAGTCAGAATGTCAGTGTGATGGCCCAGGTGGGGAAGGAGGACGTGTACGTGTGCATGAGCAGCGGCGAGATGGTGAGCATCAGAAACAACAAGGCCGTCACCGTCAAATCTCCCGTGAAGAGTCCTGTAAAATCCATGTTCCAGACAGTGGATGGTACTTTATGGATGGCGACGTACGGGGAGGGCATTTTTTACAGAAAGGGAAGCGACTGGCACCGTCTGAGCGGCATCCCCGATCCTTTTGTGTATCACCTGGAGCCGCATCCCTCGGGACTGATTCTGGCAGGTACCGACGGCGGGCTCCTGCTGATCAATCCGCTCAGCAATCCGATCAGCTACCACATCTACGATTCGAAAAAAGGATTGCCCGACAACATCGTGAAATCAATCGGCGTGCATCCGGATGGCAGCGTGTTGCTGGGATTGCAGGAGGAGGGACTCTGCACCTTTGATCTGAAGAGTAAAAAATTTACAAAGGTGGAGAGGAATTCGGGCTGGCATTACGGGCCCGTCAATTGCATGATGCGCCTGCAAAACGAATTCTGGGTGGGAACCGATGGCTATGGCATCGTGGATTATGAGTTTGGAGGCGACCGCAGGCTCCGGCATTTTGGTCATGAAAACGGCTTTGCCTACAACAAGGTCAATGCCATCCTGCGCGACAGTGAGGGAAACCTTTGGGTGGCGGCGGATAACAAATTGATTTTCTCACCGGGCGAGAAAGTGGAGTTTGTGGACGGCTATGAAAATTACCGGTTCGACAGTTTGCAGGCCATCACCACCAGTCAGGATGGCTATGTCTGGTTCAGCAATCCAAAAGGTCTTTTTCGTTTCGATTACCTGGCCAACGACAACAATCGCGTCCGGCAATACAAAATTGATCGCACCCTGGAACAACTGCACATCGTTTCACTTTTTGAAGATAAATTCGGTTATCTCTGGGTCGGCACCTTCGACAACGGTTTGTACCGGCTGGAGCCGGAAACGGGGAAAGTACGCAGATACTCGGCAAAGGACGGATTGAAAAACGCCAATGTCATTTCCATCAATGGTCGCGACAGTGTGTTGTGGCTGGCCACACTGGGCGGTGTGGTCAGGTGTACGTTGAAGGATTCGCAGATTCCCGGCAAAGAACCCTTGTATTTGTTTGATGATTTCTCCGGGCAGGAAGGCAGCTACGACGGCTTCGTTTATTGTGTTTTCATCGACAGCAAGGGACGTGCCTGGTTCGGCACGGATGGAAAGGGCCTGGTGATGTACAGCGAGGGAAAATTCAGCTTTTTTCCCGAACTGAACGGAGGGAAAGTGGTGTACTCCATTACCGAAGATGCGCGACACAACATCTGGTTCAGCACCCAGCACAACGGATTGTACCGCTTCGATGGTCTGCACTTCCGGAATTTTAATCTTTCACACGGACTTTCCGAACTGGACATCAGCGGCATCAGCACCGATAACAACGGGAACATCATCGTGGTCAATACCAACAGCCTGGACGTCATCAATCCCCTGAGCTTTATGGTGGAAACCATCGGTGAGGAGAGCGGAATCGGAAAAATCGATGCAGACCTGAATACGGTTACCCGCGACCGTAAGGGAGGGATCTGGATCGGCGCCCGGAAAGGCTTGTTCCGCTATTTCAACTACGACAAAGGGATTTCAAACCGGCCGCGTCTCATCCTCAGAGGGGTGTATACCTTTATGAAGCAGAGTGTGGATCCGAAGGATTCCGTTTTTGATTACAACCAGAACAACATCAGCATCGAGTACACGGGCCTTTGGTTTACGCATCCCGACCTGGTGTCATACCGGTACCGGCTAAAAGGGTACAGCAACACCTGGATTCCCACCAGCGACCGTATTGTCACTTTTCCCAACCTGCCACCCGGGCGCTATACCTTTGAAGTGATTTCAGGTCTGGGCGGACAATTCAGATCGGATTCGCTGCTCAGCTACAGTTTCAGAATACGTAAACCGCTCTGGAAAGAAAACTGGTTCCTCAGCCTGTGTATCGGCCTCTTCGGACTGGCTTTGATTTTCTACATACGGGATCGCGATTTACGTCTGCGGCGTATGGAAAATCTGAAAAAGGAAAAGGTGGAGTACCAGTTCGCCACCCTCAAGAGCCAGGTGAACCCGCATTTTCTTTTCAACAGTTTCAATACGCTTATCGCCATCATTGAAGACGATAAAGAAAAGGCGATCAGCTATGTCGAGAAGCTTTCGGATTATTTCCGGAACATGGTGCAGCACCGCGACAAAGACATCATCTCTCTCGGCGAAGAACTGGAAATGGTGGAGACCTATTATTTTCTGCAGCAAAAGCGCTTCGGAGAATACCTGCAGCTGAATGTGGAGGTGCCTGAGCAATGGAAGCGCAGCTTCGGTCTTCCGCCGCTGGCCCTTCAGTTGCTGATCGAGAACGCCGTGAAGCACAACGCGGTGTCGCATGAAACCCCGCTCTTTATCCGGGTGGCCACCAAAGGAGAGAACACCCTGGTGATATCCAATAACCTGAACCCCAAACGACAGCCCGAGCCTTCTACCGGTATCGGATTGGAGAACATCATCAGCCGCTTTCAGATTATATCCGGACACGAAGTGCTGGTGCAAAAATCGCAAGACAACCATTTCATCGTGGAAGTACCCCTCATAAAACTAAAACATGAAAATTCTGATCGTTGAAGACGAAAAAATCGCCGCGGACCGCCTGGTCAAAATGATCAGGGAACTGGAGCCGGCTGCTGAAATCCTGGATACCCTGGTCAGCATTAAATCTTCCATTGAATGGCTTTCCACCCATGCGCCTCCCGACCTGATCATGATGGACATTCACCTCGCTGACGGTCCCAGCTTTGAAATTTTTACCGGCGTAAAGGTGGAGTCGCCGGTGATTTTTACAACGGCGTACGATGAGCACGCCCTCGAAGCCTTTAAGGTAAACAGCATCGACTATTTGCTCAAGCCGGTAAAGATGGAGGAAATGAAGCGGGCCTTCGAAAAGCTCAAAGGCTTAACCGGCACCGGCTCCCGCAATCTTGAGCAATTGATCCGGCAACTTGGCGGGAAGACAAAGGAGTACCAGAAACGCATGGTGATCCGCTATGGAGATACCATAAAAATGGTTGATATTGTGGATGTTGCGTACTTTTTTACGGAAGATAAAATCAATTACCTCTGCACGGCAGGGAACCTGAAATACCCCATCGATTTCAACCTGGATGAACTGGAACACCTCCTGGATCCGGCCGTTTTTTTCAGGATCAACAGGCAGTTCATCATCAACATCCATGCGATTGATAAAATGCTGGCCTGGTCAAAATCACGGGTAAAAGTGGTTTTAAAACCTGGTACAACGGAGGATACGATCGTGAGTACGGAGCGCTCTCCGCATTTCAAGGAGTGGCTGACCGGCACAAAGTAAGCCCGCCGCCTTTTCCTGAAAACGGGTGGCTTTTTCTCGTTCAGCAGCCCCCTGTCCCTGTTCAGTGACTTTGCTTTCTTTTCGCTGTTTCGGCGCCGTATGTTTGTAGCATGAAAGAACTTATGGGCGGAAAGAAACTGAAATCCAGTGTACTGGTCCTGGGTATATTGCTTGGAACCATCTGGATGTCATCCTGTAAACACGACATTCCTCAGCCGGTGATCGTAAACAACGGTGGAGGCAATGGCGGCGGTGGCGGTGGCGGCGGCGGTGGAAATACCGGAATACCCTGCGATTCCGACTCCGTTTATTTCAACTTGCAGATTCTGCCCATCCTGGTTTCCAATTGCGGCTCCAGCGGTTGCCACGATCCGGCTTCCCACGAAGATGGTGTGGTGCTTACTTCGTACCAGGCCGTCATGAATTCGGGGGTTATTGAGCCCGGTGATCCGAACGACGGTGATTTAATGGAAGCGATTCTGGAAACAAATCCGGACGACAGGATGCCACCGCCTCCGGCATCCCCTTTAACCAGTCAGCAGATACAGCTCATTCAGACCTGGATCGCGCAGGGCGCACAGAACCTGAACTGTGATGGCATCTGCGATACCAGCAACGTGACCTTCGCGGCCGTCATTCGACCCATCATGCAGAACAAATGCCAGGGTTGCCACCAGGGTACCAGCCCGGGCGGTGGGGTGAACCTCAGCAATTATGCCGGCATCTCCGGTGCGGCCTTCGATGGTTCCCTGCTTGGCTCTGTTGAACATGCTGCCGGTTGGAGTGCCATGCCCAAGAATGCCGCCGCATTGCCCGATTGCGATATCGCCAAAATCAGAATCTGGGTCAACGCCGGCGCCCCCAATAACTAAACAAAACGGCCAGCGCTACCTGCCCATCAAACCCGCCAAATATCCGATACGTGAACCAGTTAAAAAGATTGATCAATTCCATGGTGTTGGCAACAGTGCTTGCCTTGTTGTTTACCGGATGCTACTACGATATTGAAGAAGAATTGTACCCGGTTTCGGGAACCTGTGATACGAGCAACGTGACCTATACTGCGACCATCGCCCCCATCATGAACCAGCACTGTGTTTCCTGTCATAGTGGAAGCGCTCCATCCGGGAACATTGATCTTACTAGCTACGCCAATGTGATGGCCGAAGCCAGCACCGGCTCCCTGTATGGTTCCATGAGCCACGACCCGAACTGGTCGGCCATGCCGCAGGGCGGAAATAAACTCGACGATTGCACTTTGCTTAAAATTAAAACCTGGGTGGACCGCGGTACACCCAATTAAAACTGAAAGAAGATGAAAAATGTGAAAAGGATTCTCATCGTACTGCTTACCCTACCGGTACTGGCAGCAGGAGTAGGATATTATATGTACAACAAGCCCACCGAAAGCCTTAAGAATATGAAAGTGCAGGTGTCGATGACTTCCGATGCCCTTTTTACGGCTTTTGAGCAGGATGAAACGGCCGCCAACAAGGCGTATCTCGACAAAGTCGTGGAGGTAAAGGGTAAAATACAATCCCTGAATTCGGATACCAGCGGAGTTTCTGTTTCCCTGAACACCACGTCGGGCATGTTCGGTGTCATTTGCAAGTTTGAAAATAAAGAGACGGACATCAACCAGTACCAGGTGGGACAGGAAGTGAAACTGAAAGGAATCTGTACCGGCTACCTGATGGACGTTGTATTGGTGCGTTGCGTACCGGTAGAGTAAACACACAAAAAAGCCATACTTAAAAATGAAAAAAAACCTGATCCTCCTCACGGCACTGGCCGGTGTACTGCTGATCACCGCATTCGATATTCTGAGCGATAACGGTAAAGCCGGCTATACAGGATCTGCCAATGAATTGCTGTGCAACGATTGCCATAACACCTTCGGAACGTCGAACTCCGGAAGCGGTTCAATCACTGTGTCGTCTACCATGACCAACTGGCAATACGTGCCGGGGCAGACCTATACCGTGAATGTAAAGGTGAAGCACACGGGACGACCCCTGTTTGGTTTTGGCCTTGAAGCACTCTCCGCGACCAACGCCAATGCAGGTACCATACAAATTACGAATACTACCAAAACACAAATCAAAACAAAATCAGTCAACGGGGTGATCCGTAATAACGTGGTACATCAGTTCAACGGCGGTCTGCAGGCCGATTCGGCTGTATTCAGCTTTAACTGGACCGCTCCCGCCACCAACATCGGCAATGTGACCTTCTATTTCGCCGGTGTGGCAGCCAACAGCAATGGCGATGAGTTCGGGGATTATGTGTACAACAGCACCAAATTGGTGACACCCGCCAGCATGACGGGTCTTGGAGAAACGTCAGCGGCAGCAGCGCCACTCAAAGCCTGGCAGGACCGCAGCGGCACTATCTTCCTCAGTTATACTGCCGGGGAACCGGCGCGTCCGCACATTTATCTTTACGATCTGAATGGACGGCTGCTGATGTCCAGAGTAGCCGATCAGGAAGTGAACGGCAAGGCACAATTGCAGGTGGACCGACCGCTCGGTATGGAGGAGGGCATTTACCTGATCAATGTACTTTCCGGTTCCTCCATCATGAACACTAAAATTCACCTTTACTAAAATCACAATCAACCGATATGAAAAAACTCGTTTTAACCGTGGCCATGCTCTTCAGCGTGGTGTGGAGCGGTATGTCGCAGGAGCGTTACTTTACGCGCAATGGAAAAATTTCGTTTTTCTCCGATGCCCCGATGGAGAAGATCACGGCTCAGAACAGCCAGGGAACAAGTGTGTTTGATGCCAAAAGCGGGCAGTTTGAATTTGCCGTCTTGATGAAGGCCTTTGAATTTGAAAAGGCGCTGATGATGGAACATTTCCACGAGAACTACGCAGAATCCGATAAGTATCCCAAATCCGTCTTCAAAGGCAGCATTTCCGACATCTCCGCGGTGAATTTTGCAAAGGACGGTGTCTACCCGGTGAACTACAAAGGGGCGCTGACCCTGCACGGTGTAACCAAGGACATCGTTGGAAAGGGAAGTATGACCGTTAAAGGCGGAAAGGTGATTGCGCATAGCGACTTCATCATTCTCCTGGCCGATTATAAAATAGAGATTCCGGCTCTTGTAAAAGACAAGGTGGCGAAAGAAGTAAAAATCGTTGTAGATGCCGGATATGATAAAATGCAATAGGTCGTTCCGGCTGTTGGCCATCGTCACGGCGCTGTTCTTTTCCACACTGGCTTCCGCACAGGACGATCTGTTGGGACTGCTGGGCGAAGAGACGCCGAAGAAGGAGTTCGTAAAAAATGCCTTTAAGGCCACGCGGGTCATCACCGGACAGTCGATGGAACAGGTGGCGGCCGGTGTGCTCGATTTCCGCATTCTGCACCGCTTCGGTCGTGTGAATGGCGGACCTTCGGAAGCATTCGGACTGGATCAGGCGACCATCCGCCTGGGCCTCGACTATGGAATCAGCGACCGCATCATGATCGGAATCGGTCGCAGCAGCAACAAAAAGGAGCTGGATGGTTTCATCAAGTACCGCATGATCTGGCAGGGGAAGGGAAAGGGATCCATTCCGTTTTCCGTGATCCTGATTTCCGGCGTCACCAAGGATGGCCTGAAGTGGGCCAACCCCGATCGCAACAATTATTATACTTCACGTCTGGCCTATTATCACCAGGTGCTGATCGGCCGTAAATTCTCCGAATCCTTCAGCATGCAGGTGATGCCTACCGCGGTACACCGTAACCTCGTTCCTGCCAAAACCGATGAACACGATATCTATGCGGTCGGTGCCGGAGCCCGCATCAAGCTGAGCCGTCGTATTGCCCTCAACGCGGAGTATTTTTACCTTCTGCCTGATCAGTTGTCGTCCACCAATACGCACCCGCTGTCCATTGGCTTTGATATTGAAACCGGAGGACACGTGTTTCAGCTGCATTTTACCAATGCGCTGGGTATGAATGAGCGCTCCCTGATTACCGATACCAATGGCAGCTGGGAAAAGGGCGACATCCATTTCGGATTCAACATATCAAGGGTATTTACGCTTTCAAAGCCAAAAACATTTAGAAAGGATTAGCAGCTCTCCTCCTGCGATAGATACCCTGCTGTCCGTTAATCTAAACGCAGTGGATAGGTGTGAAATATTCTTTCTCTTTGTTTCGCTTTTTCAGGGTAGCGAAAAAAATATTTTTTGAACCGGATGACCCGCTTCGGTATTCACGGTCGGGTCCCGGGAGGGCGGATGATCCTGGCGTACGTTTCCTTTAATTCCTCAGCTACCTGCTGCGGGTTATAACGTGTACGCACCCACGCTCTTCCGTTTTCGGCAAGGCGGGTTCTTAATTCCCTGTCGTTTAAAAGGAGCAAGAGCTTGTTGTAAAAATCTTCTTCGTTGTTATCGCTCACCAGGGCACCTCCGGCCCGCTCCAGATCGCCGGCAATCTGTACCTCGCGGGTGATCAGCACCGGTGTGCCCCCTTCCAGCGCTTCGCACACCGTCATACCGAAATTTTCTGTGCGCGAGGGCAACACGTAAAGATCAGCACCCTGGTACAGCAGATTTTTTTCTTCTCCCTGAATGAAACCGGTGAAGGTCACCTCCCGGCGGATATTCAGTCTTTCCGTCAGCGCGGCGAGTTCCGCTGCATAGGGGCTGTGCCGGTCGCCGGTAACCAGCAAATGCACCGGGTGCCCTTCCTTTTTCAGCCGGGCCACACTGCGTAAAATCAGCTCCGGTTGTTTGATGGGATGGAGTCGGGCCAGGAACAGCAGAATATGGGCCTCCTCGGGAACAGGGTACTTTTCCCTGAGCCGCTTTTCAGCATCCGGAATCCGCGTTGTTTCCAGGATGATATACGGATTGACGAAGCTGTTTCCGCTTACACCGAAGTCTTTCACATTCCGGGTTTCTTCCCCGGTGGAACAGTGGATGCCGGCGGCACGCCGCAACAAGGATCTTTCGTTTTGAAAGAACAGCAGTTTTTTCAGATAGCGATGCGAAAGGGCCTGCGGCGCCAGCATGCCGTACGGCGTCATGATATACGGAATGCCGGATTTCTGCGCGCTGGAGGCGGCTGTCCAGGTGAGGTAGGAGAACAGGTAATGCGTATGCACCAGGTCGTACTGCCGGAGGTGGTCCTTCAGGAATTTTTTCGCGCCGGGCGTATAAATAAATTCTTTGAGGGGATACCGGAAGCGTGGCAGAAAGTAAGTGGGAATTCCTTCGTAGGAGGTCCACTCATGCAAGGGCACGTCCAGCCGCGTGTGGCCATGGTCGTCGGTGCTGAGCAGGCAGGCGTCCACACCGGAGTGGCGGAGCGCC
>JAEUTF010000100.1 GCA_016788185.1 Bacteroidia bacterium
GCCTTCGTCGCGGGTCGAACCTGCGGCTTTGGATTGTCATAGGTCTTTCGATAAACGCCCTGGCTTCGGTAGGTACGATAGAGATCCGAATGCCTCCTGACATGATTATAGCTGCCGTAATAATAATTGAAATGATGGTGATGGGATCGCCAATACCACCATCCCTGCCAGCTGTGTTGGTAATACCAATGGTGATAATACTGATCCCAATACCAGGGACTCCAGGGTGTCCACCACACGGGGTACAGATCCCAATGCCAGGGGCTGTGCCAGTGAACGTAGGCGGGACCATACATAAACTGAATGATCAGCCAGGAAGAAGGGGGTGGACAGTAATCCGGTCGCCGGTTATAGTGATTGTACTCTGTATCGTAGTAATAATTATTGATGACTGTACCTTTCTGATCTCCTTCATAGGCAGGATTAGGAGTACCTTCCGACTTCTGGTCTGACGAAGGTTCTATGATGTAATCTTTACCGTACAACTCTTCATCCCCCACCACCTGAAGTGTGACCTTCTCTCCTTTTTTCTCTACATAGATAACGGCCAGATCCTGGGATTCGTTTTCATTCATATCGACCTGCAGCACGATGGCATGCAGATCTCCCTCCCTGTTATCCATTACTTTTATGTAATCGATTTTACCGTTGTTGTTCAGGTCAAGATTGTTGATCCTGCTGGTATCCGAATTCAGGGCCGATTCAAAATCCTCAAGGGTTGGTGAATGTCTGAACACATCCAGTACGGCCGCAAGGTTCAGGTTGTCGCCGGGAAGACCCAGTTTATCTTTTTCACTTTCCTGTGCCATCAGCATCCCTGAGGGAAATGCTAAATAAAGAAGACACAACAGTACATATTCCTTTTTCGCTTTCATGATTCCGCTGCTTTGGTGTGTTTGATTTGTATGAAGATTCCAGGTTTAAAACCCAAGGTAAAGGTAGTCAGGATATGGCTTTTTGTATGAATGACAATTCTCATCTCCGGTAAAAAAGAACCGGGACCCGCTGTACTTAGCGAATCCCGGTCCCTGTACATCAATGACATCAATACACGATGACCCGCTGCTGATGCAGACCATCGGTATCCTGCAGTATCACCATATAAACCCCACTTGCAAGCGGATTGAGATCAATCCTGGTTGTATAGAGTTCTCCGGTACCCGCAGCACGCTCTCTGTAAACAACACGTCCTTCGGCATCCATCATTTCAATGGTAAACGGTGTGTTGTTTTTACTGAGATACACGACTTCAAATTGTTCATGTGCCGGATTCGGGAATACCATGAAATACTCCAATCGCTCTTCCGAAGGTCTGAGGCAGGAACTGAGATTGATACCGCCAAGATTCCGGAACGCCGAACTTCCGCAACTGTTTGCGGCACTTACTGAAACCACCAGGTTGCCAGCCGCCGTACTGCCGTATTGTACCAGTACATCTTTGGTTCCCTGTCCCGACAAAATAGTTCCGGAGGCTGTCCAGTCATAAATCAAAGCGCCGCTTACTGTGGCCACCGAATATTGGTAGGTGTTGTTGAAGCAAACCAGTACCGGTCCGCTGACAGGTCCTGGCTGGGCGGGTGCTCCGCTGACGCTGAGCATGCGAATGTTGCTCAGACCACAGTTATTGACCGATCGCACCGTCAGGCTACCGCTGATGAATACAGGATTCCAGTTGACCGTAACGCTGGTGCCGGTAGAAGACCCCACGATGGTACCGTTGCTGACCGTCCATTGATAGGACAAGGCGCCGGGTACCGCAGCGATGCTATAGGTTACCCCTGTGGCATTGCACATGCCGGTGGTGGGTCCGCTGATTGGTCCGGGGGTGAGTGGAATGTTCAGCCCGATGCTTTTCGTACGTGCAGGGCTGGTACCACACACATTGCCAGCCGTGAGTGAAATGGTTCCGCCGCTAAAGGCATTGGTGACGGCGACCGTAATCACATTCGTACCCGCTCCCGATACAATATTCATTCCCGGAGGAAGTGTCCAGTTGTATACAGTAGCCCGGGGTACAGCGGCTACGGAATAGATCACGATGTCGCCGGGACAAACCTTTCCCGGACCACTGATGGAGGGTGGCCTGACCGGAGCTACCGCATTCAAATCAATATTGACACATACCATCTGGATTCCGCAGGGCCCGATTTGCTGCACACACAAGGGACCTGCTATGCCACTTTGCATGGCCGCTCCTGTCCAGGAGACAAAGATACCGGCTGTACCCTGACCCGTGTTGATGGTCATGCCGGCAGGAACGGTCCATAGATAACTTGCTCCCTGTACGGCAGGAACGTTGTAGAAACTTCCGGAGGCCACTGCCGGCAGACAATTCGCAATGCTGGTACCCGTGATGGGACCTACGGAAATGACCGGTATCACATTGATGCAAACGGTGTCCGTATCGCAACAGGCTGGATTGAGCGGATCGCAGCAGATCACCATGTAACAGGTACTTTGCTGCGGAGTCACGTTGATGACTTCTCCGGTTCCGGCCGGTAAAGGACCTTCCGGTGTCAAAGCATACCAGGATGGAATTCCATTGCACCCGGTTACAGTGAGTACGGCACTTTGTCCGGCGCAAATGGTCTGATTATTCCCGGCTGAAATCTGGAAGGCCGGGTCACAGCAATTGATGACGGTAATGGCATTGACCACCGATGCACTGCAGCCGTTCGGGATGGTATACGTGAACGTAATCAGGTAAGAGGCCTGGCCGGGAGGAGGATTAAACACATTCCCAAATAATCCCTGTCCGCTGTATACGCCTGTTCCACCGGCCTGAGAAGAGGGTACCCAGGCATTGTTCACCCAAACCAGTATATCATCCGGATTCAATGTCACCGGACCTCCGTTCTGACAGAGGTTTGGATAAATGTTTGGCCAGCTTAGTACCGGAACCGGATTAACGAAAACGCATACCGTATCCGTATCGCAGCAGGCAGGATAGAGCGGATCGCAGCAGATCACCATGTAACAGGTGCTTTGCTGGGGCAAAGCATCGAAGACGGGGCCCTGACCTACCAGGACCGGACCTTCAATGGTCAATGCATACCAGGTGTGTGTGCCCGGACAACCATTCGCAGTCAGTACCGCTACTCCGCCCGCGCAAATCGTGGTGTCGTTGCCGGCGCTGATCTGCAGGCTTGAATCGCAGCAGAAGATCACGTTGATGGTATTGCACACCGTGGCGCTGCACCCCAGCGAGTCGGTGTAGTTGTAGCAGATGGTCCAGCTGCCGATGCCGGGCGGCGTGAAGACATTACCCGCCACGCCGGGACCGCTGAAGAAACCGGTTCCCCCTGAGAATGGAACCATCACCCAGGTCGCATTGATATCCACAAAGACATTGAATGGATTCAGGGTAATGGGTCCTCCGTTCTGGCATACGTCCGTGAAGGTTTCCGGCCAGCTCAGTAACGGCGCAGGCTGTACGTATACACATACCGTGTCCGTATCGCAGCAGGCCGGATTCAATGGATCACAACAGATCACCATGTAACAGGTGCTTTGCTGGGGAAGCGCATCGAAGATGGGGCCCTGACCTGCCGGTATTGGTCCTGCGGGCGTGAGTACATACCAGGTGGGTGTGCCCGGACAACCGTTCGCGGTCAGTACCGCTACACCGCCCGCACAAATGGTGGTGTCGTTGCCGGCGCTGATCTGCAGGCTTGAATCACAGCAGAAGATCACATTGATCGTATTGCACACCGTGGCGCTGCAGCCCAGAGAGTCGGTGTAGTTGTAGCAGATGGTCCAGCTGCCGATGCCGGGC